>JAIRNG010000106.1 GCA_031258135.1 Mediterranea sp. (in: CFB group bacteria) | reverse complement strand
CTGATACTTGAAAATAAAAAATGGATCGCTGTTTCCCAGCACTATTCATTTTATCAGGAATGAGATTGGCTTAGTCATCAACATCTCAATGTTATCTGAGATTATTACGTTGAGTTATGAAAACCTGACCTTCACTCTTTATATTCATGAATGCCGCTTGTACATCATAAACAAGAATGCCCGGACACTTACGTGAGGCCCGGGCATTGTTTTTAATCATATCATATTTCTGTTCCGGTAACTCAAACAAACGGTAAGACCTCATATCAAGCCCCCTGCAAAGTCAGAAACGGATAAAAGCAAAGGTTTTAAGAGATAATGTAGAATGAACAAAATATCGTTTATACGATTCATACATCTAACATAACGATTCAGCAACTTTTATTTAGTGATAGAGAACACACGATATATCTTTGCCATGTATTAATAACATAAAAAACAAAGAAATGAAAACAGTAAATTTATTTTTAGCATTAATGATGGTTACGTTTACTGCTAACCGTACATTTTCACAAACAGTAAATATATCGGCTTATCTTAACTCCCTCCCGTCAATAGAACTTGATAAATCGCAGACTCGTTCTTATCACATGATAACAGACTATTATGATTATGGACTGTCCGGTGAGTTTCGCGTAAAAACCAGAATTGCAGGAAATTTAATTTGTGAAAATGATTCCGTACAGTGGAAAGATGTTCATTCGTTCCATTCCCGATCTCTTAACGATGAATTTACAGAAAGTAAAAAGGTCAATTATATGGAAAACTTCAAATATAAGCAAGGGGCGGAGATCGTAGAAAGTGATTATTTTATAAAGAATTTACCCGAGGCAGATCCGTTGGTTATGAATTTGATGTGGGATGTATTGGGATTTGATGTATTTGCTTATGAATCTTGGGATTCTCTGAAATTGAATACCGAGTTTAGAGCAATAAACGTGAATTTGAAAATGGAATTAGATTACGGGACATTTGAAAATAAAGATACAAGAATTACTTGGTTGGGTATTACAGAAGCCAATAACGAACTATGTGCGATTCTGAAATACTCGGCTATGAACAATCCTTTGAACTTGAAATATGGGAATATGCTCATGAAAGGTAGAAGTCATTACTGGGGCGAAGTATATGTTTCCCTATCCGACAAGCAAATTGAATTTGTCAACCTAACGGAAGATGTACTCATGGAAGTAAAAAAGGAAGGTGGTTCAGCGAGTGATATAAAGTACACAGTAAGGTATATCACCATGTCAAAGGTCGATTAAAATTATCTGATTTCCATTGTTATACATCCGACAATTATTAAATTTACAGAAAATGAAAAAGAATAAAAAATCAATCGTATTCTTTGTCGCAGCAGTGCTGTTTAGTTTTGGGTTTAGTGCTATTACAAGTTTATTGGACAACCTGAGTCCATTTGATATATCAACCTTAGTGTTTGGAACAACTAATTTGCTTTCTGTTTTGAGTATTGCTTATCTATTTATTAAGATACTCGATAGTAATTCGACAAAATCAATAGCACAGTTAAAAAAGAGACTTATTCCATCATTCGTATTTTCTCTGCTTACTACCATATTTATCGCGCTTTCACTATATCTTTTAGGTAGCTATACAATATTTTGGATTAAAGGATGGAACGTGACGAATATGACAAACTTGATAGGGTCGGGTGCAATAATATCGCTATCAATCGGACTTTTTATTTGCTGCATTGTGTTCTTCTACACAATATGGCGGCAGGCTATTGACAGGGAGCAAAAGTTAAGAGAAGAGAATCTGAAATATCAATATAGAACCCTAAAAGCCCAAGTCAATCCCCATTTTCTGTTCAACAGCCTGAATACTCTTTCCGAGATTGTATATGAAGATGCGAAGAAGGCGGATAATTATATCCAAAAACTATCGGGAATTTACAGGTACATACTGGATAATGAAGACGTAGACCTTATACCTTTAAGTAATGAATTAGAGTTTGTAACCAAGTATTTTGAATTACAGAGAGAACGGGATGGAAATAAAATAGACTTGAAAATACAAGTAAGTGATTCTGAAAAACTCAGGATAATCCCGGTGTCGTTGCAGATATTGGTTGAAAATGCTTTGAAGCACAATTCAGTATCGGAAAATAATCCGTTAAAAATAAATATTTATAAGGAAGACGCGTTTATTGTCGTTTCCAATAATATACAGAGAAAAAACCGTATGGACAATTCATACGGTACCGGCTTAACCAATCTTAAAGATAGGATTAAATTAATTACAGGCAGGGAAACAGTCGTAGACCAAGAGAATAATAAATTTATAGTGAAAACCCCAATTATTAACATATAGGATGAAAGTATTAGTAATAGAAGATGAACGCCCGGCTTCTCAAAAGCTAATCCGTCTGCTGAAAGAGGCCGATTCGGAAATGGAAGTGATAAATATACTCGGGTCGGTTGAACGGTCGGTCAACTGGTTTTCCGAGAACCAATGTCCCGAATTGATATTTATGGATATCCAACTTGAAGACGGATTATGTTTTGAAATTTTTGAAAATATCCGAATAGAGGCTCCTGTCATCTTTACTACTGCTTATGACGAATATGCTTTGAAAGCTTTCAAAGTGAATAGCATCGACTATTTATTAAAGCCAATCAATCCGGACGAGTTGAAGAATGCAATTGATAAGTTTAATGCGGTACACAAAACAAAACAGAATTATTCTAAATACGAATCTGTCATTCAGCATTTGCCCCGCCAAAACAAAGAGCGTTTTTTAATAAAGATCGGCGAGCATTATAAATCGGTTCTGACATCTGATATCTTTTGTTTTTATATGTTCGAACGATCAGTGTTTTTCTTTTCCGGTTCCGGCAAGAGTTATCCTGTCGACTATTCATTAGATAAAATAGAACAATTGGTTGATTCAACCTTGTTTTTTCGAGTTAATAGAAACTTTATAATCAATTGTTATGCCATACAGGATATGATCTCATATTCGTCAAATAGGATAAAAATTATCCTCGCCAACTGGAAGGAAAAAGAAGATATTTTAGTGAGTAGGGAACGTGTCTCTGATTTTAAAAGATGGATGGATAAATGACTCATTGCTTGTACATCATAAACAAGAATGCCCGGACACTCACATGAGGCCCGGGCATTGTTTTTAATCCTATCCTGTTTCTGTTCCGGTCATTCTTCGGCAGAAGCGCCTTTCTTGCTTATCATTGCGTAAGCTATCGGAGATGCGATGAACAGGGAGGACAATGTTCCAAAGATTACACCCAGGATCATGGCGAAGGCAAAGCTACGGATAGAATCGCCGCCAAGGATGAAGATACAGAACAATACGATCAATGTACTCAATGACGTATTGATCGTACGGTTCAGGGTGGTATTCAGCGAATCGTTGAACAACAGTTTGCGGTTACGTTTCGGATACAGGCCGAAGAACTCGCGCACACGGTCGAAGATCACCACCTTGTCATTGATGGAGTAACCGATAGCGGTCAGGATCGCACCGATAAATGTCTGGTCAATTTCAAGAGAGAAAGGTAAGATTCCCCATAGCAATGCGTATGCACCCAGAATGAACAGCGTGTCGCAAGTCAATGCCACTACAGAACCCACACTGTATGCCACGTTACGGAAACGAAGCAAAATATAAAGTCCGATAGCAATAAGCGAGAACAATACAGACCAGAATGCCGAAGTCTTAATATCGTCGGCGATGCTTGGGCCTACTTTCTGCGAACTCACGATACTTCCGCCCGTATGATTTTCACGGTCAATGAACGTTTCCAGCGAAATATTCTCTGTCAGCAACGGCCTGAGCGACTCATACAGATACGCTTCAATCTCCGAGTCTACCGTATTCGCATTTTCTTCAATGCGGTAGTTGGTGCTGATACGAACCGTCTTCTTATCCGTGCCTATGGCAATAACGCCGACATTGGCGCCTTCAAAGCTGTTGGCGATAAGTCCGCGCACCTCTTCCGGTTCAACCGGGTTTACGAACTGCACCTTAAAGTTACGTCCGCCCGTAAAGTCAATGCTCTGGCTCAGACCGCGGATACTCAATACCGCGATACAGACCACAGCGATTACCCCTGTGATTGTAAACCATTTCTTATTCCGGCCGATAAAATCAAAGTCCGGATGGATGAACCAATCCTTCGACAATTTCGAGGCAAACGTCAGGTTCAGCAATTTGTCCTTGCCCATGAAGTATTCGTAAACCAGACGGGTCAGGAACACCGCCGTAAAGAACGATACGGTAATACCGATCATCAAAGTCGTAGCAAACCCACGGATAGGGCCCGTACCGAAGTTAAACAGGATGAGCGCCGTGATCAGTGAAGTGATATTCGAGTCAAAGATCGCCGAGAATGCGTTGGAATAACCGTCGGCCAATGCTTTCTTAACGGTTTTACCCGCCCTCAGCTCTTCTTTTGTACGTTCGTAGATCAGTACGTTGGCATCTACCGCCATACCCAGCGCAAGCACCATACCGGCAATGCCCGACATCGTCAGGGCGGCCTGGAAGGAAGCAAGGATACCCAGGGAGAAGAACATATTGATAACAAGCGCACCGTTTGCAATCATACCCGGTATGAATCCGTAGACCGTACACATATAGATCATCAGCAGGATCAAGGCTACGACGAAAGAGAAGATACCCGCGTTAATGGATTCCTGACCCAGCGAAGGGCCAATGATATCTTCCTGTACGATGTGCGCAGGAGCCGGCATCTTGCCGGACTTCAACACGTTAGCCAGGTCTTTGGACTGTTCGGGTGTGAAATGGCCCGTGATCTGCGAACGTCCGCCTGTAATTTCAGAGTTCACGTTCGGCGCCGAATATACATAACCGTCAAGTACGATAGCGATTGACTTACCGATGTTTTGTTTGGTCAGCAGCGCCCATCTTCTCGAGCCGTCCGTATTCATCGACATGCTTACGGCAGGTTTGCCATACTGGTCGAACTCGTCCCTTGCATCGACCACCACATCGCCTTCAAGCGGCGCCCGGCCGTTACGCTCGGTAGATCTGATGGCATACAGTTCATACGTTTGCCCTGTGCCGGCTTCGGTTGAAGAGACCGGAGCAACTCCCCATTTGAGACGAAGTTCCTTGGGAAGTTCACCGGATACTTCTTTCATGGCGAGAAGAGCATTGATCTCAGCCGTATCTCTTGCGACGGCCCATCCTACAACCGGGCCCTGGCCGCCGCTGTTCAGTTGCAAAACGGATTGCAACGGATGATCCTTCTTCATGCGGGCCACCGCCGCAGCGTCCTGTTTCTCCGCGCTCTCACCCAATACGGCAGCCAGCAGGCTGTCTCTCTGGTTTACAGTACTCCCTGCCACCGGCGTCTCCGGTTCGGTCGTATCGGCCTCAGCTTCCGTCTGCGACAAGACATTGCGTAGCCTTGCATCTGCAATCTGCAGGTAAGAGACGATTTCCCTTGCATGATATGTTTCCCAGAATTCGAGGTTGGCAGAGCCCTGGAGAAGTTTCCGCACACGTTCGGGTTCTTTGATTCCCGGAAGCTCCACCATGATACGTCCCATTCTGTCTTCCAACCGTTGAATGTTGGGCTGCACCACGCCAAAGCGGTCGATACGCGTACGGAGCACGTTGTATGAATTGTCGATGGCCGCTCTGATCTCTTCCCTCAATACGCCTTCAACTTCCGCGTCGGTCGATTTCTGGGTGATCCTCTCCTTGAGTTTCTGAGTGGCAAAAAGCTCAGACAGCCTGGCGCCCGGAGCTTCTTTCCGGTAGGCCGCGGCGAATAAAGAAACGAAGTCATCCTGACTTGTAGCCTGCAACGCGGTAGCAGAAGCCAGCGCCCTGTTGAACGCCTCATCGGGTTTGTTATCCGCCAGCGCTTTTACCACATCGGCAACGGACACCTCGAGGATAACGTTCATGCCGCCCTTCAGGTCCAATCCCAGTCCAATCTCCATTTCACGACACTGTTTCAGCGTATAGTTGCGCAGCCATACCCTCTTGTTCGCAAGCGAATCCAGGAAGTACTGTTCCTTTCTGACATCGCCATCCGCACTCTCGGCCGCCTTTTTTGTGTAGTAGGCCGTAACGAAGGAGAAGGAAAGGTAGAACAAACACACCAGCGTGAGCAATACCGCCAAAACTTTTACAAATCCTTTGTTTTGCATTTTAGTTTGAGTTTTATTTGATTAATATTTAATTCTATATCAGGAGTCAGGAGTTAAAGGAGTCAGCACTCGCTTCGCCCGTTAGGAGTTAAAGTTCAGATACCATCCGGGCTAAGGTGCGAAGCGCCTGATAACTCCTTTAACTCCTGCGCGAAGCGAAGCGAGCGCTACCTCCTTCCCTCCTTTTGAGGTTGCAAATATAGTTTTTTTTTACTTTCAAAACCATCCGGACGCCAAATATTTGATGGACGGGCGCCATTTACCGGAGCAGCCGTTTCCCCAGATAACGAACCGGATACCAAACGGACAACAGTCCCATGAGTATAACCGTAATGAAGACAAACAGTATGTCGCCGGCATGAACGCTGACCGGATAGGCATCGACCAGGTAAATGCCTTCGGAGACATTCAGCCTCAGGAGACCAAATTCCTGCTGGGCCAGGCAAAGCGACAGTCCGAGCGCAATGCCGCCCAGGGCGCCGAGGAAGGAGATCATCCAGCCTTCCAGGAGAAACATGCGGGAAATCAGTTTGTCGCCGGCGCCCAGCTTCCGCAAAGTCGCTACGTCCTCCTTCTTGTCGATGATAAGCATGGACAGCGAGCCGACCACGTTGAAACAGGCAACCATCAGGATGAACGTCAGGAAAAGATAAGAAATAAGTTTCTCGATCTCCATGATACGGAAAATGTCTTCCTGCTGTTCGTAGCGGTCTTCAACAAGAAAGCCGGGCCCCAACAAACCCGCTATCTTTTCCCGGGTAGCGGCAAGGCCGGCATGGGGAGCGAGTTTCAGTTCAACGGAAGAAACTTCGGTAGAATAATCAAACAGGCGGCGGGCGAAGTCAATGGAGGTCAGGATATACCGGGCGTCGTATTTTTGTTGATTCACTGCAAATACGCATCCCGGAGAGAACAGGTATTCACGGTTGAAGGACGCTCCCGGATTGGCCATATTCACTTTGGCGTTCCGTTTGGGGGTGTAAACGGACAGCGGGTCGACGAATTGTAGTCCGGCGCCCAATGCAGGAACCAGTTCGATACCCAGGATACCATAATCGACCACCTCATCGTGAAGCCTGAACGCTCCGGTTCCTTTCAGGATACGGTCAATGGAGGTCAGTTCTCTGAAATTGTCTTCCACTCCTTTTATGACAACCATCACCTGGCGATCTTTATACTCCGCCATCGCCTGTTCTTCCAGCGCTTCGGTCAACACTTCCACTTCGGGCCATGTCCGCATGGATTGAATACGGCTGTCCTGCCCGTCGAACGTCTTGCCTTCGCGGGCGGTTATTTTCAATTCGGGATCGAAGGAAGTAAACAGGCCGGCCACCATATCCTGAAAACCGTTCATCACGGAAAGCGTACACACCAGCGACAGCGTGGCCAGCGCCACCCCGCAGACGGATATGCCGGAAATAACATTAACGGCGTTATGCTTCTTCTTTGAGAAGAGATAACGCCCGGCTATATATAAAGGAAGATACACGTGGGCGTTTATTTCAGCAGGGCGTCGATCTTGTCTAAGTAATCCAGCGAATCGTCCACAAAGAATTTCAATTCGGGTATAATACGCAGTTGATACCTTACCCGTTTACCCAATTCGTAACGGACGCTCTTCATGTTATCGTTGATATTCCCGACCAACTCTCCGCCCTTTTCCGAAGGGAATATACTCAGGTAAACCCTGGCTATGCTCAGGTCGGGGCTGATACGCACCGCGCTCACCGAGATCAACGTACCCGGCATGGCTTTCGTTTGCAACAGGAATATATCGCCCAACTCCTTCTGGAGTAAACGGGCAATCTTGTTTTGTCTGGTCGTTTCCATATAATTGGTCATTTATAGGCGGACAGCGGTTATCCCCCTGTTCAACGCCCACAAAGTTACAGAAATATTCCGTTTGGCGGGCGATTCCCGTAAGTTTTTTCAGGGACAGCCAGTTCCCAACCGTTCCGGCGAGTTTTTTCAATCGTAGAGAAACCCCGGCGTAGAAAAACTCCAAAAATTTTTTGCGGAGCTATTTTAGCGTAGAAAAATTCCGCAAATTTTTTGCGAAGCTATTTTAGTGTAGAAAAGCTCCGCAAATTTTTTGCAAAGCTATTTTAGTGTAGAAAAGCTCCGCAAATTTTTTGCGAAACTATTTTAGTATAGAAAAACTCCACAAATTTTTTGCGGAGCTATTTTAGTGTAGAAAAGTTCCGCAAATTTTTTGCGAAGCTATTTTAGCGTAGAAAAACTCCGCAATTTTTTTGCAGAACTATTTTAGTATAGAAAAACTCCGCAAATTTTTTGCGAAGCTATTTTAGCGTAGAAAAGCTCCGCAAATTTTTTGCGAAGCTATTTTAGCATAGAAAAACTCCACAAAAAAAATTAATTCTTTTTTCCGGAACGGGATATATATAAAAAAATGCTTATCATTACAGAAAATTTAAAAAAGTAAACCGTAAATGGTAAATCGTAAATGGTAAACTGTAACTATCACCGGTCTTATGAATACGAAAAAAATCCATCCGTTCAGGTTCTATGAACTGAAACTTTCCTCATTTTCCGATTTAGCGGACGCTATTCTGAAAATAACGCTCAGCCCCGAATTGGCGCAGGATTTAGGATTGAGCGTACCCTACGGCGAAGCGAGAACTCCATACAACAGACTGATGGACATCGCCCTCCGCAATCCGGCGATGCAGCAAACGGAAAGGCTGACAAACGACATTGCAAAGACCCGCCGGAAAATGGCGCTGCTCAGAAACACATTCAAGGAGATGCTGGCCGACGCAAAGGGCCAACGGCTCCAGGATGCAAAGGCGCTCGAATTTGTGGCGAGGCCCTATCTGAAAAATATACATAACGAAACGCGACCCGCCCTTGCAACCAAAGCAAAGGAAATGGGCGATGCGTTGCGCTCGTCGGCAAACTTGACAAAGCTGGCGGCGCTGGGACTGAAACCCATCGTGGACGAAATTGCAGCGCTGGGGCTGGAAGCCGGCCGGCTGATCACGGAACGCAGCGAAGAACAGGCGTTTCAGAGAGAGATAGGAACGGCCACCCAAGTACGCAGACTGCTTGAAAAACATCTCCGGACCCTGCTCTACATCTCCATCCCCGCACACTATATAGAAGCTACGGGAGCGCTGGCCACGAAGTACGAACAAACCATCATCGCCATCAACGGAGCGCTGGACAGCTATCGCCACCTCACTTCCAAAGGCAGCCTGATTCATGACGGCATCGGCGAAGACTATACCCCGAAACCAGGAAATATTTCCGATCAGACGATTTCTTAAAACGCGGATCTACGCAGATTATAAAACTAAAAATCTGCGTAAATCCGCGTTAATCTGCGTTTCAAAATCAAAACGCTTCGCCCTTATAGAAATCCAGTACTTTTGAACGGAACATGTAATCGTACTTGGCCTGTATCTTGTCGGACAACGCCTTCATCAGGTTCAGCTTGGCCTCATTATATTCGATGGAAGTCGCCTTTCCGTTTTCGAACTTCTCCCCCATCAGGCGGAAAGATTCCTCATTGGCGTCCACGGCGGCAACGCTGGAATTGTATTTGGACTCGGCGGCGACCGCGTTATACCAGGCCTGCTGTATTTCCTTATACAAACCTTTCCGCGTCTCATCCAACTGAACGGAATAGCCCGACTGTTGCAACCTGGCCTGGCGTACCCTGTTGCGCGTAGCAAAACGGTTAAAGATGGGCACACTCAGACTGAAGCCCAGATACTTGTTGAAATGGTTGTCCAACTGGGTAAAGAAATCGACGCCCGCACGTCCTTTGGTCGTATAGAAGCTCGAGCCTAACCCTGCGCCGAAAGAGAGTTTCGGGTAATAACCGCTTTGCGCGATACGGATGCTTTTTTCACTTCCTTCCAGACGATACCGGGCTGCCAGAATTTCCGGCCTGCCGGCCAATGCCTGAACGAAGACCGCATCCGGAGGAGTGAGTTTCCCAAAGTCCGGCTCTTCATCCGGAGCGGCCAGAAAGAATCCTTCAGGGGTAGGTAGTTCAAGCAACTGGCTCAACTCGAGCAGGGAGATGTCATAATTATTCCCGGCCTGCACCGCGCTCATCTCATCCTGGGCCACACGCGCCTTTGCTTCGGCCACCGCGGCCGCAGAGGACTTTCCGACCTCTTTCAGGCGGGTCATACGGTTCAACTGCTCTTTGCTCAGGGCGACCTGCTCTTTCGCCACCACAGCCAGTTCTCGGTTAAACAAAACCTGCACGTATGCCGAAGCGACGCGAACAGCTATGTCGTTCTTAGCCTTGTTCAGGTCTTCAACGGCGGCCTTCAGATTCAATTTCGATAACGCATACTGGTTCGGCAGTTCAAATCCGGTGAACAGGGGTACGTTCGTGCTCAGGCTGAAGTTCGCCGTTGAATTGTTCGTATTGGTGTACGAGTTATCAACCGGTGAAGCCGCCCGTCCCCAACTGTAATTCTGGCTCGCGCTGCCATTCAGATTCGGCAGGCGCGCCCATTTCGCCGTATTTACTTCCAGCTTGCTCTGCCCGGCCAGATTTTCGGCGCGCCGTACCGTCAGGTTATTCTCGACGGCATACTCCACACACTGCCGCAACGTCCAGCCTCCGTCCTGCGCTGCGGCGGGAAAAACAGACCATACGCTTGCAAAAGCTATATATATCGATTTTATCTTCATGGCTGTCTATTTTTTGTTTTGCATTTCCATGCCACGTAGTTTGTCGCCGGCAGTCACTCCATTCTTAATCTCAATCTTGATACCGTCACTCATACCGATTTCAACATGACGGCGAACAAATTCCTGCTTCGGGACGCTGTCCGTCATCACCCAGACAAAAGCGCTGTCATTGCTGAATTCGAGCGTGCTTTCGGGAACGGTCAGCACGCTGCCCGCGCGGGCCAGTACAATTTCAGCATTCGCCGAGTAACCCGAACGGATCATGACCGTATCCGGAACAGTGATCGCCGCTTTTATGTCGAACTGGTTAGCGCCGTTTTTTTCCACGCCTTTGGGCGAGATATACTCAAGCGTGGCGTCGAACGTATAGTTCTGTATGGCTCCGACAGTCAGCTTCACCGGCATACCTTCGTGCAAACGTCCGACTTCGGTCTCGTCAATCTGACCCAGGAAAATCAGGTCGGACATGTTGGCTATCGTGGCAATCGTCGTTCCGTCATTGAACGTGTTACTCATAATAACAGAATTACCTTCTTTTACGGGCACATCCAGAATCAATCCGTCGATAGTGGAGCGAATCAGCGTGTTGCTGTATGAAGCCGTTTTCTGGGTAATCCCTTCTTTTATGATATTCAATGCATCTTTGGCGTTTTCGAGTTCCTCTTTCGCTTGCCTGAAGCTCACTTCACCCTTCTCAAACTCCTCATTGCTGATCACGCCGTCGCCGAACAGTTTCCGTATCCGCGAGAAATCGGTTTGCGACTGCTCGAAGTTAATCTCGGCCATGCGTACCCGGCTTTCCGCCGAGTTTAGCTGTCCCAGTTCGGGAATAACCTTCACCTTCGCTATGACCTCGCCCTTTTTCACGGTCTGACCGGCCTCCTTATATATCTGTTCAATAATACCCGATATCTGGGGTTTGATGAGTACCTCGTCACGCGGTTCCACCTTACCCGTGGCTACCGTGCTTTTCTCCAGGTCGGCAATAGCGGGAGTGACTGTTTCAAAGACCTTAGTCTTCGGTTTTGACTTATTGTACAGGAAAACAAACGTCCACAGGAAAAGAATCCCAACCAGTACCAGAAGTGCGATTTTAAAAAACTTTTTCATTGTTTATTTGGGTTTATATTAATTAATACTATCTGAGCTAAGGAGCGAAGCGACTGCTAACTCCTTCCCTCCCGACTCCTGCGCGAAGCGCTAACTCCTTTTACTCGTCCCGTATGGCTTCAATCGGTTTTATAGCCATCGCCCTGAATGCAGGCGCCAGTCCGGCCAACATGCCCAGCGTAAGCAACAGCAGCGTGGCTCCGATTGCCGTCCAGAAACTGATCTGAAAGATTACAGGATTATTAGCCCCGGCGTTCACCACAATCTCAACGGCCTGCAAAACGAGCACGGCAAACGAGACGCCGGCCAATCCCGCGATAGCGGTAAGCACCATACTTTCGGAAAGCACCTGTTGAAGTATATCGCGGGGATGTGCGCCGATGGCCCGCCGGATACCGATCTCAGTTGTTCGCTCCTTGACGGTCACCATCATGATATTGCTCACTCCGATAGCTCCGGCCAGCAGCGTACCGATACCCACGATGATGACCAACCCGTTAATCCCGACCAACAAGTTATCTACCATGGAAAACAGGGCTTCCGTGTTCAGGAACATCACCGCCTGTTTATCATCCGGGGCGATCAGATGGGTTCTTTTCACCACGGGTTCAATCTCCTGTTGCAAATCGGCGACCTTCACGCCCGGCTTGGCGGTAATGCAAACCATGTCGATATAGTCCAGGTTGTAGGTCTGTTGCATCGTGGTATAAGGTATCACGATACTCTCGGAGGCTTCCCCGTTGATCTGGATATTTCCTTCGGACACGTTCACTCCGATGACACGGTAGTAAACGCCATCCACACGGATATACCTTCCCAACGGGTCTTCGCCCTTAAGGAACAGCTCTTCGTATACGCGGTTGCCGATGACACACACTTTCCGGGCTTCATGGATATCGATATCATTGATGAACCGCCCCCTGTCTATACGCTGCTTCTCTATCGCATCGTAGTCCGGATACAATCCTTTGATGATGCAGGTACTCTTTTTATCCCCGACCACGGCCGTTTTTCCCCATTTGTTCACCGTAGGAGTAATAACGTCGATGCCCCGGACATTGCGCCGCAAACGTTCCACATCATTTATTTCAAAATCCCACCCGCGTCCTTTACGGAAGCCCTTATAGGCTTTACCGGTCTGTTGAGGCCAGACGAAACAGGAGTTGGAGGCGAAACCCTCAAAATTGGAAGTCATAAATCCTTTCAGGCCGTTTCCGCCGCCCATAAGGGCGACCAGCATGAATATTCCCCAGAACACGCCGAAGGCGGTCAGTAAACTACGGGTCTTGTTGCGGGTGATCGTTATGAAGATCTCTTCCCACGTATCTAAATCCATTCTCATCTCTTCAATCCGCTTTAAATCTCAATCTGCTCTGAGCGCCTCTATCGGACGGATATTCACGGCTTTCCATGCAGGGAAAAGGCCGGCCAGCGTTCCGGCGGCAACCAACGTCAGCGTGGCCTGTATAGCCACATCCACCCCTACGGTCGGATTGGTATAAACGGTTTCCTGCCACATACCGGTATCCATGGTCTGGTTGCCGATCACCATATTCATCAACTCGGTAACCCCGATACCCAGCACCATACCGACATAGCCGAACAGCGCGGTGATGAACACACTCTCTATAACAACTAAGAACAGGATGGAACGGGGCTTGGCGCCCAGCGCTTTCCGTATGCCGAACTCACGGGTGCGCTCCCTCACGGTGATCAGCATGATATTGCTTACACCCACAATACCGCTCAGCAACGTAAATATCCCGATGACCCAGATCGCCAGTCTCAATACGAAAGTGGCGGTTTGCTGTTGCAGGTACTGCAAAAAACGGTTCCATATCCAGAGCCCGCCGGTATCCGTAGGGTCAATCCGGTGATGGGCGTTGATCACTTTGCGGTATTGTTCAATGAACGCTTTGTTTTCTTCTTCCGTATCCAGATTCTTGGTGGTAAAGAATAGGTTGTTCAGTTTATCACCTTTATTATATATGACCTGTAAGGTAGAAAAAGGGATATACGCCTCGCGCGAATCGCTGTCTCCCCTGTCGGTATAAATCCCCACGACCTGATAGGCCACGCCGTTACCGGTCACCACCTGCCCGATAGCTTCCCCCCGGGGGAAAAGCAGTTCCACGGTCTTCGTATTGAGGACGATCACCTTACGGCGCTCGCGCAGGTCGATGTCATTGATAAAACGTCCCTTTGTAATATTCACACGCTCTATTTCCTCATAATTCGGATATACGCCGCTAAAGCTGGTGCTTACATATTCCTGTCCCTTGCTCAGGTTAATCCCGCTCTGGCGTACGCGGGCCCCCGCACGGATAATATGATCGGAGAACTGGGTGGCCGTGACGTGAACGTCTTTGTTATCCAGTTCTATCCGGCGGCCTTCCTTCAGTCCGTCATAAACTTTACTGGTCCTTCCGCCCGTTACACGGACAGAGTTCATCGCCACCTCTTTCGAATTGGCTTCAAAAGCATGGATCAACCCATTGCCCGAACCCAACAACACGATCAGCATAAAAATCCCCCAGGCCACGGCAAAGCCGGTAAGGAAAGTGCGGAGCTTATTGCGGCGCAGATTGCTGTATATTTCCTGCCAGATTTCAATCATAACGGTAAATCACTTGATAAGTCCGTCCTGTCCGAAGACAGACGCTTCGTGATTATAATTTTCTTCCACTCTCTCGATGATGCCGTCACTGATACGGATAATCTTGTTCGTCTGGTTGGCAATCCCGCTTTCGTGCGTAACGACGGCAATCGTCATTCCCGAAGCATGCAACTGCTTGAGAATATCCATAACTTCACGCGAGGTTTTGCTATCCAGCGCTCCCGTAGGCTCGTCGGCAAGAATAATCTGCGGTTGGGTAATCAACGCGCGGGCGATGGCCACGCGTTGTTTCTGTCCGCCACTCATTTCGTTGGGTAAATGATGCGCCCAATCTTTCAATCCCAGGCGATCCAGATATTCCAGGGCCAGTTTGTTCCGTTTCTTGCGGCTCACCCCCTGATAGAACAGCGGAAGGGCCACGTTCTCCATCGCGTTCTTGAACGAAATCAGGTTGAACGACTGAAAGATAAATCCGATCATCCGGTTCCGGTATTCCGCCGCTTTCGTCTCGCCAAGATCCCTGATCAGCGTATTGTTCAGGTAATACGTTCCGGTATCGTAGTTATCCAATATACCTAATATATTAAGCAGTGTGGATTTCCCCGACCCTGAACTTCCCATGATGGAAACGAACTCGCCCCGGCGGATGTCGAGGTCGATGCCTTTAAGCACATGCAGTGGCGCTCCGTTGTTGTAGGTCTTATTGATGTTCTTTAAATGTATCACTATATATAAAATCTGTTTTTAATCGGATTGCTTTTCTGTTCTGTCTTATTAGACGTCCCGAAGGTACAAAAAGTTTCAGGCGGTTACATTTTTTTTGGAAAAGATTTTGTAGACTCGTTCCCGTTTGCGTAATTTGCAGCCGGACAATGAATTAACTCATTCTTTAAAATAAAGTAACGATCATGAATTTACACATGGAAAAGCCTTATGTAGTGGGTATCGACATCGGGGGGACGAACACTGTCTTCGGTATTGTGGACGCACGTGGAAACATCATTTCGAACGGCGCCGTAAAAACGGCCGCATTCGGTGATGTTGAAGAATATGCGGATAACGTCTGCAAGCACCTGCTTCCCCTGATCGAAGCGCAAGGGGGCGTAGAAAAAATAAAAGGTATCGGCATCGGTGCGCCAAACGGCAATTACTACAGCGGAACGATTGAATTCGCCCCTAACCTGCCGTGGAAAGGAGTGATCCCATTGGCTGCCATGTTCGAAGAAAGATTGGGCATTCCCGCCGCCCTGACCAACGACGCCAATGCCGCCGCCGTAGGCGAAATGACGTATGGCGCCGCCCGCGGTATGAAAGACTTTATCATGATCACGCTGGGAACCGGCGTAGGCAGCGGCATTGTCATCAACGGACAGGTGGTTTACGGGCATGACGGGTTTGCCGGCGAGCTGGGACATGTCATCGTACGCCGCGATAACGGACGTCTCTGCGGCTGCGGACGTAAAGGCTGCCTGGAAACGTACTGCTCGGCTACGGGCGTGGCGCGTACGGCCCGCGAGCTGTTGGCTGCGCGCACGGATGCAAGCCTGCTGCGCAACATTCCGGTTGAAAGCATCACGTCGAAAGACGTTTACGAAGCGGCGGTACAAGGCGATGGCATCGCCCTGGACATCTTCTCATATACCGGCGAAATTCTGGGTGAGGCATTGGCCGACTTCATCGCGTTCTCCAGCCCGGAAGCCATTGTCCTGTTCGGAGGGTTGGCCAAGTCGGGCGACTATATCATCGATCCGATCCAGAAAGCGATAGACGATAATATATTGACGATATTCAAAAGAAAAGCCAAACTGTTGGTGTCCGAGCTTAAAGACTCCGACGCCGCAGTTCTCGGAGCCAGCGCCCTGGCCTGGGAATTGAAAGACCTGAAAGACTAATCATCTCTATTTATCTCTTAACAACGAGAGGGTGTTGTCAGTTAACTGACGACACCCTCTTTCTCTTGTGTCTATATGATTTTCTTTTGTTATTTAAATATAGGTTGGCTCTATGCTGCTACATTTTTGTTTGTAGCTTCCATGATTATCAGCTTTGTCCTGTAATCGATAAAAATGCCCTTTTCTTGCCTCCTTAATTGATCGCAAAAGAGTTTTGAAGTTGTTTTGGCGAGTTTAGCGCAC
>JAIRNG010000075.1 GCA_031258135.1 Mediterranea sp. (in: CFB group bacteria) | reverse complement strand
TGCACGGATTACGCTTTCATTGATGGTGTTCATCACCCGGAAATATTCATTCATGTCCCACAGATCACGGGCGATCAGCGCTTTGAGTTGCGATTTGATCAACCGGAGCGAGCGCGTATATTGCTCTCGGTTGAACGCTATGTTCTCTTCGCCGGCCAGTTGAAGCATGCTGTTCAGCAACTCTTCGCTCACCTCGAAATGGGCGTTGTAACGATTGAACTGCTTATATGCACTGAGCAGTTCTTTCCGGTTCTTTTCCACATGGCGCATGGCGGTTTTCAGTATCACCCCTTTTGCTGCAAGCTGGCGATAGTAATCTGTATACAGCGTAGTGTCGATAGGGACGAAGTAGTCGGGCATAATTCCTCCCCCTCCGTAAACCGTTCTTCCCAGGCATTTGGTTTTGTACCTCAATGAATCCGGGAAATGGATGCTGTCTGCGTTGACCAGTTCGCCCCGGTTGTAACGGTCTGTCAGATCGCGGTTGTATTTCTCCATGTTACCGGTTCCGCCTGTCCCCGTCGCCCTGTCCGCCAGAGCGGAATGATAGGGCTTCTGAATACTGCGTCCGGCCGGCGTGTAGTAGCGGGCTACGGTGAGCCGTATCATCGAGCCGTCCGGCAAATTCACCGGACGTTGCACCAGCCCTTTCCCAAACGTGCGGCGGCCTACGATGATCCCCCTGTCCCAATCCTGCACGGCTCCGCTGACAATTTCACTTGCCGAGGCCGAGTATTCGTCCACCAGCACCACCAGACGTCCCTTACGGAATGTGCCGTCGCCTTTGGCAAAGAAATCGCTCCGTTTGGAGTTTCTTCCTTCGGTATATACGATCAGCTCTTTGGGGGCGAGAAATTCATTGACCATATCGATGGAAGCATTCAGATATCCCCCTCCGTTGCCTTGCAGATCGAGGATCAGGTCTTTCATCCCTTTTTTCTGCAACCCGCCCAGGGCTTTCCTGAACTCTTCGGATGTCGTGGCGCCGAAACGGTTGACACGGATATATCCTGTTCCGGGTTGTATGATATAAGATGCATCCAGACTGTGGATAGGGATCTTATCTCTTTTTACCGTGAAAACGATAGGGCCGGCAACTCCGCGTCTCACCACCGTGAGGTTCACCATGGAGTCTTTCGGTCCCCTCAGACGGCTCATGATCTCTTCTGTGCTCATCCCGACTCCGGCGATGGCCGTGTCGTTGACCGCCACGATCCGGTCGCCGGCCAGGATGCCCGCTTTCCCGGACGGCCCGTTGCTGACGGGTTGTATCACGAACAGGGTGTCTTCGACCATATTGAATTGCACTCCGATCCCCTCGAAGTTACCGGTCAGCGGTTCGTTCATCTTCTTCACTTCTTCCGCATCCGAATAGACCGAATGGGGGTCGAGCTGCGCCAACATGTGGATGATCGTTTCTTCCGCCAGCTTGTTTTCATCGACTTTGTCCACATAAAGATTCATGATGGCGAACCCGGCCGTCTGCAATTTATGCATGGCGGGAGATTGCGCCTGAGCGGCCGGCATGACACAGCCCGCCAGCATGCAGGCAAAGAGGCGGCGACGCGCCGTAACGGTTTTTTTAGCAGGATTCATGGCGTTGGGTTTTTTATCGGATAATCATACCTTCGGGGATGAACCGGCTGATATCTTTGTTGTAACTTAACAGTTCGCGTACGATGGTCGAACTGATACAGCTCAACTCTGGCTCGGTGAACAGCAGTATCGTTTCAATGCCCGCCAGCTTGCGGTTGATGTCGGCTATGGCCTCTTCGTACTCAAAGTCTTTGACGGTACGTATGCCTCTCACGATGAACGCCGCCCCTGCCTGCCGGGCGAAATCTATGGTCAGGCAGTCGTACGCCATGACCTGGATGCGCGGTTCTTCCTTATAGAAGTCCCCGATCATTTCCAACCGTTTCCCGACGGGGAAGTAGGTGTTCTTGTTCTCGTTGACGCCGATGCCGATCACTATTTCATCCATAAAGGACAATGTTCTTCTCACTACGGAATAGTGGCCAATGGTAAACGGGTCAAAGGTTCCCGGGAATATAGCTCTTCTCATTTTATGCAATATCTTCTTCTATGACCAGATTGTCGATAATGAAGTTCTGGCGTTCCATGGTGTTTTTCCCCATATAGAATTCCAGAAGCTCTTTCACCTGATCGGTTTTACGCAACGTTACAGGCTCCAGGCGCATGTCGGGGCCAATAAAATACTTGAACTCATCGGGTGAGATCTCTCCTAATCCCTTGAAGCGGGTGATCTCCGGATCAGACCCTGATTCTTTCACTGCTTTCCGGCGTTCTTCTTCCGAATAGCAATAGGATGTTTTCTTTTTATTGCGAACACGGAACAGCGGGGTCTGCAGGATGTATACGTGCCCTTTCTTAATCAGGTCGGGGAAGAACTGCAGAAAGAAAGAGATCATCAGCAGACGGATGTGCATGCCGTCCACATCGGCATCGGTTGCAATGATGACTTTGTTATAGCGCAGCCCTTCGATGCCTTCTTCTATGTTCAGGGCGGCCTGTAACAGGTTGAACTCCTCATTTTCGTAAACCACCTTTTTGGTCAGCCCGAACGTGTTCAGCGGCTTGCCCCGCAGGCTGAATACGGCCTGCTTCGTCACGTCGCGGCTTTTCGTGATCGAACCGCTGGCCGAGTCGCCTTCGGTGATAAAGATGGAGGATTCCTCCTGTCCTTCGCCTTTCGCATCATTCAGGTGAACGCGGCAATCGCGCAGTTTACGGTTGTGCAGGTTGGCTTTCTTTGCACGTTCACGCGCCAGTTTGGTTACTCCGGCAATTGCTTTGCGCTCTTTTTCGGACTCCTGTATCTTTTGCAGCATGATGTCCGGGGTCTCGCGGTTGATGTGCAGGTAGTTATCCAGTTCTTTCTTCACGAAATCTCCGATAAACTTACCCACCGAAATCCCGTCAGGCCCCATGTCTTTTGAACCGAGCTTCGTTTTTGTCTGTGACTCGAACACCGGCTCTTCCACTTTGATACTGATTGCCCCCACCATGCCGCTGCGTATGTCGGCATAGTCGAAGTTCTTGGCGAAGTATTCTTTTATGGTGCGGCTCACCGCCTCGCGGAAAGCGCTCAGGTGCGTACCGCCCTGTGTGGTGTGCTGACCGTTCACGAAAGAGTAGTACTCTTCACCGTATTGGCTTGTGTGTGTCAGCACCATCTCGATGTCGTCGCCTTTCAGGTGAATGACCGGATACAGCGGTTCCGCCGTCATGTACTCGTTCAACAGGTCGACCAACCCGTTACGGGACTGGAATCGTTTGTCGTTGAATACGATATTTAAGCCGGAGTTAAGGAATACGTAGTTCTTCAGCAGCGGTTCGATGTGGTCTTCCTGATACCGGTAGTCTTTGAAAATGGAATTGTCGGGGATAAATTCCGTCAGCGTACCGTTTGGCTCGCCGGTTTTTGCGACCGGATATTCCCTGATGATGTTACCCCGTTCAAACTCTACGGTTTTCATTTCCCCGTCACGGAAACTGGACACGCGGAAGTAGGCGGACAGCGCATTGACCGCCTTGATACCCACCCCGTTCAGCCCTACGGATTTCTTGAACGCCTTGGAGTCGTACTTACCCCCGGTATTCATTTTGGAGACCACGTCGGTAACTTTCCCCAACGGGATACCGCGTCCCTGGTCACGCACGGAGACTTTTCCATCCCGGACGGTTACGTCGATTGTTTTCCCGAATCCCATCATGTACTCGTCGATGGAGTTATCCAGGGCTTCTTTCAGCAGGACGTATATCCCGTCATCGGAATGTGACCCGTCGCCCAGTTTGCCGATGTACATGCCGGGGCGGCGGCGGATATGCTCTTTCCAATCCAGCGTTCTGATGTTTTCCTCTGTATACGTTAGTTCTTGCGACATAAATTATAAATTTAGAGTTTCCGGGTGAAAGCGCGGCGGCGCTTGTGTTGTTGGGTTTCAAAATATTCCCACTGCGCCTGTACCTTTCCGTTGAGTTCCAACTCGGGGTTGCTTTCGGCAAAGACAAAGCCCGATTTCCGATAAACGGGTATCAGGTCGTAAAACAACAAGGCGTTAACCCCTTTGTTCTGATATTCGGGCTTCACGGCGACAAGCAGCAGGTCGAGCATTGGAGGGCGCCGTTTCGTGAACAGGGCTTTAAACAGGTAATACCATCCGAAGGGGAACAGCTTTCCTTTCGCCTTTTGCAACGCCACGGCCAGTGAAGGCATGGAGACCCCCACTGCGACCAGCCGGTCTCCGGCATCGACAATCAGCGTGACCATACGCAGGTCCAATATCGGGAGATACATCTTGACTAACTGGTCTATCTGCTTTTGCGACAGGGCGGAGAATCCATAAAGCCCCTTATAGACTTCGTTTATCAGCTCAAAGATAGCCCGGCCGTAGTCGGCGGCCAGCTTCTTTGAGGAAGTGTATTTCTTTATTCTCAGGTTGTACCTTGTCCGGACAAGTTCCGCTATCCGGCGGTGTTTATCGGGTATAGCGTCCGGAATGAATATTTTATATTCCACCCAATCGGCGTCTTTCTCAAAGCCCAGCTTTTCCAGATGCTCCGGATAATACGGGTGGTTGTATGTCGTTGCCATCGTGCTTAACTGGTCGAATCCTTCGATCAGCATGCCTTCGGCGTCAAAATCCGTAAAGCCCAGCGGCCCCTGAATGTGTTCCATTCCCTTGGATTTCCCCCATTCTTCCACAGCCTTGAACAGGGCGGCGGACACTTCGGGGTCATCGACGAAATCGACCCAGCCGAAACGGACATCTTTTCTGTTCCAGGTCTCATTTGCCTTGTGATTAATGATTCCGGCTATACGCCCCGCCAATGTTCCGTCTTTATAGGCCAGGAAATACTCCGCTTCACAAAAATCAAACGCGGCATTCTTTCCCTTGGTGAGCGTATGGACCATATCGCTGTACAGATCGGGCACAGCGTACGGATTATCTTTGTAAAGCTCGTAATTGAACCGGATGAATCTCCTCAGTTCTTTTTTGTTTGATACCTTAGTGATGATAATACCCATGGCGTATTTCGTATTAAGTCGCAAAGATACGGGATTCTCTTTAATTTCAACTTATTCTCAACCGGCAAAAATCAAGGTTACAGTGTATGCAACATAACAGAGAATCATGATGCTTCCTTCTGTCCGGGTGATCGTACGCTTGGCGAAAAACAGACCGGACACCCATAACAATATCCCCGATGCAACCAGTGTGACCAGATCAAAACCGGTTATATTCCCCATCTTCATCGGAACGATGGAGGCGCTGCATCCCAAAACGAAGAAAACATTGAAAAGGTTGCTTCCGATAACATTCCCGATAGCGATTTCGGGGTTCTTTTTCAGCGCGGCTACAATGGATGTCGCCAATTCGGGCAACGAGGTGCCTCCCGCCACAAGCGTCAACCCGATGACGGATTCACTCACTCCCAGACTGCGGGCTATACCCGTTGCACCTTCAACAAACCATTGCCCGCCCCAGATAAGCCCGGCCAACCCTCCCAGGATAAACAGAACCGATTGCCAGGCCGGAAGCGCCCGTATCTTTCCTTCGGATACGTCCGCATCGCCATTGAATGAAAGCGCAAACGTGTAACCGAGAAAGATGACGAAGAAGCAAAGCAACACCAACCCATCCGTTACACTCAGCACATTCTCGGCGCTTCCATCCAGGAAGACATCGTTTGCACAGATCAGCAAAACGACCGAAGACAGAACACAAAGCGGAATCTCCTTCCGCAAAGTGTTGCGGGTGATCACGACCGGGGCGAACACGGCGGTACAACCCACGATCATCAACGTGTTGAACAGGTTGCTTCCCACTACATTACCGATAGCGATGTCCGGACTTCCCTTCAATGCGGAAGAAACGCTTACGGTCAGTTCGGGAGCCGAAGTCCCGAAGGCCACAACCGTTAAGCCAATAACAATGGGGGGTATCCTGAAGCGTTTGGCCGTCGATGCGGCGCCGTCGGTCAATGCATTGGCCCCGGCCAGAATAAGCGCCAATCCCCCCAGCAACAATAGTATATCCATATATCAATCAGTCTATTTAAAACATTGAGGTTTCCGTCAACAAGGTGCAAAAATACAGATTAATTTTAGTCTGAACCGGATAACCTTCTTAAAAACTTCCGGATATGGCGTATCCGGCATTTTATATCAATAAATACCGACAATATCATTGGCGCTCAGACCATGTGATATATACAAGGGTGCCTTATATATATTATAAGGGTACCCTATATATGTTATAAGGGTGCCTTATATATATTATAGGGGTACCCTATATATACCCCCAAGCAGAAGGCCTCCTGTTGGGGTTAGGGAGCCAAGCCGGTTCATTATGGCTTTTTACAAAAAAAGAAGACAAAAAGTACATGGGAGCGAAAGGATGTAATCCTATAAATTAATTCCGTTTTGATATTTAGTTATCAGTTTATTGGTAAATTTGCGCCTGACCGGCGTATCCGCCGGAGCCTGAATGATTAAATATATTAGTATGTAATTGAAACATTATGAGAAAAAGTTTAAAAATCACAGCAATAGCAATTGGAGTAATCCTCGTATTTATGATAGTATTTCCTTTCGTTTTCCGCGGAAAGATAGAAGGTCTGGTAAAGACGGAAGGGAACAAGATGCTCAATGCACAGTTTGACTTCCGAAGCCTCGACATCAGCCTGTTCAGGCATTTCCCTAAAGCCTCCGTTGTATTGAACGGGTTCTGGCTGAAAGGTATCGGGGCGTTTGAGAACGACACGCTGCTACGCGCCGGAGAGGTAGCGGCAACGGTGAACCTCTTTTCGCTCTTTGGCGACAGCGGATATGATCTATCCGGAATATCCCTCAGCGATGTCTGGGCGAAAGCCATCGTACTGCCCGATGGAAGAGTGAACTGGGACGTGATGAAGACAGACTCCGTTCCGGAAGAGGAAACCGCCGGAGAATCATCTCCTTTCAGGGTCCGGCTGAAAAGGTTGGTTATTGACAACCTGAACATCATTTATGATGATCGCAGGGAAAATATGTATGCTGAGATTCAAAACCTGAGGGCAACCTGTTCCGGCGACCTGGGAAACAATCGTACGACATTGAAGTTGGAAAGCGATATCGAATCGCTTACATACAGGATGAACAATATCCCGTTCCTGAGCAAGGCCAATATCTATGCCAGGATGGATATCGACGCCGATCTGGCGAATAACAGATATACGCTGGAAAAAAATGAGTTCCGCCTCAATGCCATTAAAGCCGGAGTGGACGGATGGGTAGCCGTGAAAGACCCGGCAATGGAAATGGACCTTAGTCTTGTAACCAATGAAGTTGGCTTCAAAGAAATTCTCTCGCTCATCCCCGCCATCTATACGAAAGAATTTGAAAGCCTGAAAACAGACGGGACAGCCACGTTGACCGCTCAGGCCAGGGGCGTCATGCAGGGCGATACACTCCCGCAATTCGAAGCGGTGCTGGATATAAAGGATGCCATGTTCCGTTATCCGTCATTGCCGGCGGGAGTGGATCGGATCAATATCCATGCCGGCATCAGGAATCCGGGAGGGGCTGCCGATCTTACCCGGATACATATCAACCCGTTTGATTTCCACATGGCAGGTAACGCTTTCAGCCTGACGGCGGATATCAAAACGCCGGTGAGCGACGCCAATTTCAAGGCGCAGGCGACCGGCGTCCTCAACCTGGGCAAGATCAAGGAAGTTTATCCGCTGGAGGATATGACGCTGAATGGGGTTGTAGACGCTAACCTTTC
This sequence comes from Mediterranea sp. (in: CFB group bacteria), assembly GCA_031258135.1. GTDB lineage: Bacteria > Bacteroidota > Bacteroidia > Bacteroidales > Bacteroidaceae > Bacteroides. Next base: position 10,977 of record JAIRNG010000075.1, on the reverse strand, counting down.
GGTTGCCGGACGGATGTCATACATCGAAAAAGAACAGTACGACAAACTTCAGGCTTCAGGAACGCTGAGGGTATCGGATATGAAACTCCGGATGAAAGAGATGCCGGATGTTACCATCCGCAAGTCATTGCTTACGTTCACTTCGCAATACCTGCAACTGAGCGAAACGACCGTCAACATCGGCGATAACGATATGACTGCCGACAGCCGCTTCGAGAACTACATGGCGTATGCCTTACAGGGCAAGACGCTGAAAGGTAACCTGAACGTCCGTTCCAATCATTTCAACCTGAACGATTTCATGGGCGGAGCAGGAGACAGCACAGCGACGGCAGCGGCAGACACTACCGCTATGAGCGTATTCGAGATACCCGGGAACATCGACTTCATCCTGACCGCCAACATGAAAGAGGTGCTGATGAATAACATGTCATTCAACAACGTCAACGGTCTTCTGACAGTCAAAGACAGCAAGGCGGATATGCGTAACCTGTCTATGAACACCATGAGTGGTAGCGTGGTGATGAACGGGTATTACTCAACCGCCGACGTGAAAAGGCCGGAACTGAACGCCGGTTTCAACATGACGGGAATCAGCTTTGCGCAGGCATACAGGGACTTGGATATGGTGCGCCAGCTGGCTCCTGTCTTTGAAAACCTGAAAGGGAATTTCTCCGGTAACATCAACGTACAAACCGATCTGGACGGACAAATGAACCCGGTGTTACAAACCATGCAGGGCAACGGTAGCCTGTCGACAAAAGATTTAAGCCTGAGCGGCGTGAATATCATTAACGTAATTGCCGACGCCGCAAACAAACCCGACCTGAAAAACATCACGGTGAAAGACATGGCGATCGATTTTACCATCAAGGACGGAAGGGTAGCCACCAAGCCTTTTGACATCAAGTGGAAAGACTACAACCTGAACCTTTCGGGAACCACCGGCCTCGATCAGACGATTGCATATACGGGTAAAGTCCGGCTGCCGGCTTCGACAGGCATAGGAAAATACGCCACGGTCGATCTCAGGATCGACGGTTCGTTCAATTCGCCCAAAGTCTCTATCGACATGAAAAGCATGGCTAAACAGGCGTTGGATGTCGTAAAAGACCAGGCGTTGGAAAAGCTGGGCGGGAAACTGGGATTAGACTCTACCCAGACAGCCGATAAGGAAGAACTGAAGAAACAGGTGAAAGAAAAAGCAACCGAGAAAGTACTCGACTTCCTGAAGAAGAAGCTCAAGTAGCCAAACAATAGCCGTATATGTTACTCAAACTCTATGAAAAGAACAATGATCCCGGGGAACTTCAGGAGATCGTGAATATGCTCAATGACGGCGGGCTCATCATCTATCCGACCGATACCGTGTATGCTATCGGTTGCCATGGATTGAAAGAGCGCGCCATTGAGCGCATCTGCCGGATCAAAGAGATTGATCCGCGCAAGAACAACCTGTCCGTTATCTGCGCCAGCATAAGCATGGTCAGTGAATATGCCAGGGTAAATAACGAAACGTTTAAACTGCTGAAGCGCAACTTGCCGGGACCCTTCACTTTCATCCTGAATACCGGCAACCGGTTGCCCAGGATATTCAAAAACCGTAAAGAAGTAGGGATACGTATGCCGGACAATAACATCATTTGCGAAATCGCCGCCCTGTTGGATGCTCCCCTGATGACGACCACACTACCCCGCGATGACGAAGATGACATTGAATACATCACTACACCCGAACTGATCGAGGAGAAATTCGGCGCTTTGGTCGATCTTGTCATTGATGGAGGTATTGGCGGCACCGAACCTTCGACGATTGTGGACTGCACAGGCGAAAAGCCCGAAATCATCCGGCAGGGGAAAGGGATATTGGAGGAATAGTTGCGGGAGTGATTCCTTTGAAAAGGCGTGTTTTAAGGTAAACGGATGGGGTAGTGGGGGATGCTCATCCTTTTTCCTTTATATATATCAGATACGGTACGCTCAGCATACTGCTTAGACAGGTATCCCCTAACGGAGGCGAATGTCCCATGCATTTGCCCAAAAGTTGCTCGCATTTACCTCAAAAGTTGCTTGCAAAAATCAGAAAGCTGCCTGCATCGCAGACATATCTATAGCAGTACGCTGAGCGTACCGCCTTTTTTGCGGATAAACGCCCACGAAGTATTGGCCGTCCGCGGCTTCGGGTAATAAGGTGTCGTTCTTTGCCGTCAGTCCTGCGCCTTCGGGGACGAATGGGATAGATGTGGTGAAAACCCAAAGCGAGGCGAGGTATCCTGTCTTTACTGTCACTCCTCCCGATGCGTCTTCATCGCAGGTGGATTTTTATCTCCGGCATGACGGGTTGCGTGGCCATTGACCCTGCCGGCATTACCAACAATCCGCGCACGCAGGACAGCAAGACCGGCTTTGCCAGGACGACATTGAATTACAGCGCACTCTTCGGCTCGACAAATAGCACTTGGGTAGACGGTGAAGATATCTTGTTCACCAACTGCTCCATGATAGACGGCAGGGGCTATGAGTGGAACATGGGTGTAAAGGCGGAGACGGCCGGAACGATGCCCAACTCGTCAGGCGGGATGATGACGGGTAATGCCGGTAACGGTTATGCGCGAATCACACAATTAACAATAGCGCCATAAGAATGGTACGTTTAACGGCGTTTCGGTGGAAATGAATAGTAGAGACGCAAAATCTTGCGTCTCTACTCGTCCGCCGGTCGTCACCTTGAAAAAGCAAATCCTGCGGGATTTACGTTTTCTCGCGTTGAAAAAGCGACAGAAAAGCGTCTTTTTCGATCTTTTATTCCAATATATTTGCGACTATGAAGATTAGTCCCTACTTTTATATATTTCTAAAAACCAACTTTCAGTTTTTATCATGTTAAAGCTAAAACGAGCAAGACGGATAGCAGCCGCCATATTTTTTCTATTGGTGACGCTGTTGTTTCTGGACTTCACAGGTGTGGCGCACCTTTGGCTCGGAGGATTGGCAAAGATACAGCTGGTCCCCGCCATACTGGCCGTGAATGTCATCATCATTGTCGTTCTTGCCGGACTGACCCTTCTTTTCGGACGCGTTTACTGCTCGGTGATCTGTCCGTTGGGAGTCATGCAAGACGGGATCTCCTTTGTTTCGGGTAAGCGGAAAAGAAAGAAGAACCGCTTTCGTTACTCCGGAGCGGTCTCCTGGCTTCGTTACGCCGTATTGGGCCTGTTCATTCTCGCACCGGTAGCCGGGATACCTGTGGTCTTCGCCTTCCTTGACCCATACAGCGCTTACGGTCGTATAGCCGCGAACATTTTCACTCCCGTCTATCGTTGGGGCAATAACCTGTTGGCCTGGTTTGCAGAAAGGGCCGACAGTTATGCTTTCTATTCCACCGATGTATGGATCAAAAGTTGGATCGTCTTCGGCGCGACTGTCCTTACCCTGGTTCTCGTCGGCATATTGGCCTGGAGAAACGGGCGAGCCTACTGTAATACCGTTTGTCCGGTGGGAACATTCCTGGGATTCCTTTCGCGCGTTTCCCTCTTCAGCCCCGCATTCGACACGGAGAAATGCACCAGGTGCGGCGTATGCGCCGGAAACTGCAAATCATCCTGCATCGACTCTAAGCGTATGACCATCGACCGGAGCCGTTGCGTGGTCTGCTTCAACTGTCTGGATAAATGCAAATTCGGGGCGATGAAATACGAACGCCGCAAGTTGGGCAAAGCGGCAACGCCATTGACGGAAACAACTGCGAAGGCGCAGGACGGCGGATTGACCCGCCCGGCCTTCCTGTCGATCGCAGGACTGTTTGCCGTCACCCATATCCTCAAGGCGCAACAACTGCATGTAGACGGCGGATTGGCGGTCATCGAAAAGAAAAAACGTCCCGGCCGGAAAACAGCGGTTATCCCCCCCGGAGCGCAAAGCCTGCGGAACATGAATGATCACTGTACCGCCTGTCAACTCTGTGTTTCGGCATGCCCTAACCATGTATTGCGTCCGTCCGGGAAACTCTCCACCCTGATGCAACCCGAAATGACTTACGAAGACGGCTATTGCCGGCCGGAATGTACGGAATGTTCACAGGTCTGCCCCGCCGGAGCCATCAGACCGGTCACCGTTCCCGGAAAGACAGGCATTGCCATTGGCCAGGCCGTATGGATCAGGGAAAATTGTATTGTAAACACCGACGGAGTACAGTGTAATGCCTGCCGGCGGAACTGTCCTACAGGAGCCATCATGCTGGTGGCGCGCGATCCGGAACCGGGCGATTCACTGAAAATACCCGCGGTCGACAAGGAACTCTGCATCGGTTGCGGAGCATGCGAACACCTCTGCCCCGCACGCCCGTTCAGTGCAATCTATGTGGAAGGCTATACAAGACATCATGAGGTTTAGACCATTTTACTATTTACAATTTACCGTTTGGCGCAACTATGGAAAAGAAACAGGATAAAAAGATAAGTCGCAGGGATTTCCTGAAAACCCTTGGAGTGGGAGCGACCGTCACGACTGCTGCACTGTATGGCTGTAAACAGGGGAACGCCGCATCGGCGGAAGACGGTATGGAAGGCGATGTTCCGAAAGATAAAATGACCTATCGCATCAATCACTTTACCGGCGACAGGGTTTCCCTTCTGGGCTACGGCTGTATGCGCTGGCCTTTACGGAAAAATGCCGGCGGGGAAGACGAGATCGATCAGGACACGGTGAATGAACTGGTAGACTATGCCATCGAACATGGGGTGAACTACTTCGATACGGCGCCGGTATATATCAGGGGCTGGTCGGAAACGTCGACGGGGATCGCCTTGAAACGTCATCCGCGCAACAAGTTCTTCGTCGCCACCAAACTTTCCACCGGCCGGAACGACCCTTATACCCGTTCGTTCAAAGCCGCAAAGGAAATGTACGAAAACTCGCTGAAGAACCTCCAGGTCGATGCTATCGACTATTACCTGATACACAGCGTGGGGGGCGGAGCGAATGCTATAAGGGATATCGATAACCGTATCTATGACAACGGCGTGCTCGACTTCCTGCTTGCCGAACGGAAAGCCGGACGCATCCGCAACCTGGGATGGTCTTTCCATGGCGACGTCAAAGGATTCGATTATATGCTGTCCCTGCACGAAAAGGTGCAGTGGGATTTCGTGCAGATCCAGTTGAACTACATCGACTGGCAACATGCTTCGGGCAGGAATATCAATGCGGAATACCTGCTTGGCGAACTGGAAAAGAGAACTATCCCGGCAGTGATCATGGAACCCTTGTTGGGCGGACGATTGGCAAGGGTGAACTCACAGGCCATGAACATCATGAAAGAGGTACATCCCCAGGATACCCCGGCGCAATGGGCGTTCCGCTATGCGGGAACCCCCGAAAGCGTGCTGACCGTACTGAGCGGCATGGTCTATATGGAACATCTGCAGGAAAACATCCGCACGTACGCACCCTTACAACCACTGAACGCGCAAGAGTATGAAGCCCTGGAGAAGGTCACACAGGTCATGCTCGATTCCGACTATATACAATGTACCACCTGCCAGTATTGTATGCCGTGTCCTTACGGATTGGATATCCCCGGCGTATTTGCCCATTATAACCGGTGCGTAAGCGCCGGCCACCGCTTGAACAGCTCCGATGACCCGAACTACAAGGAAGCCCGGCGGGCCTTTCTGATTGGCTATGACCGTGCCGTACCCCGGTTGAGGCAGGCGAATCGCTGTATCGAGTGTGGGGTATGCAAGCCCCACTGTCCGCAACGCATTGACATTCCGAAAGAAATGCGCCGCGTGGATGAGTATGTGGAACGGCTGAAACAGCGGCTTGAGTTTTAACGTATAAACTTCAAGGAGATACGGCGGCAGCGCTGCGTTCTCCTGATCATTCTTTCCGGGCTTTTTCCTGCAATTCTTCCTGTACAAGATATATCATTGAAGCGGTGTAGGCTTTAGCCCGTTCCATGTCTTTGTTGAGCCGTGGAACATCAGCTTCTTGGGCAGGCTTAAGTTCTGTCCGTTCTTTATTCGACCAGACATAATACTCCGGTCGCACGTCGTAAAGCACGCAGCCGTTGTCGTTCATCTCAAGTTTGTAGCCTGAAATGGCAAAGTTGCCGGCCAATGCTTCTTTGTCGAAAAGATCGCCCCCGGACTTTACATAAGATGCATCCGACAGGGCCAGGTTGTAGATGGTAGGGAATACGTCTTTATGAGATGCAAACTGAGTGGTATCCGGTAGTTCCAGCTTTTCCCGGTATTTTTCCGGGATATAGAGAATGAACGGTACGGCCAGCTTTTGCAACAGATTTACTTCGGGATAATTGAAAACGCGCCGCGCACTATGATCGCCACTTGCCGCTATAATCGTATTTTCGCCAAGTGGAGAGTCTATGATTGCCGAAATAAACCGACCCAGACAGTCATTTGCATATTGATAGGTGGAGAAGTGAATTTGCGCATGCTTTTCTCCTGCGGACAATCCGGATTTCAAATCATCGGGTATATGGACCGGATATGGTTCATACGTATCGGGGAGTGAATATGGCGTATGATTCGTAATTGTTAGCCCAAAAATGAATTGAGGTCGGGTCTTGTTCCGGTTCAGTAAATCGTAGATGCGCTTAAAGAGAAATTCATCATAGACCCCCCATTCGTTCGATGAAACCTGCTGCAGGGATTCCTCCAGATGCACCGAACCTTCGGTTTGGTCAAAGTACTGATTGGGAATGAACTTATCCAGGTTCCGCCATCCCAGTTTGCCGCTCGTTATAAAAGCCGTGTGATAGCCCTTATCTTTAAAAGGTTTAGCTGCCGATGTATCCAATGTTTTATCCATATACACGGATTGCGAGATTGGGGTCATCGGGCTGTTGAGTAAAAGAGCTTCCAGGGTATGGATCGTTGCATCCGTCGCCGAAAGGAAATGGGTGAAATGTACGCAGTGGGGTAGCACATCTTCCAATGCTCCCAACAGGTTGAATGTCTCCTTATGGTGTAACCGGATAAAGTGCTCGCTCAAACTTTCCATTTGTATGAAGACCACATGGGGTGGATGTTGTTCCAGAAATTTATTGATGGGGGTGTGGGCGATTAATGTGGCTTTCAATGAGTCTGCATTTTCGGTTACCGCATGGCCTGTATATAGAGAGACCGCTTCGGCTGGTGATTTGAATCCATATTTTCTCATCGTCTTGCCGGTGTCGATATGGATATCCTGTTCTTTCCTGTCCTTAAAGGCGGTTTTTAGTGCATATACTCCATTTGGAACTATCGTGTTTATAAAGCCGCATTGCGAAACAATGGCGTCATTGATCCTGAGCGGGTAAAAAGCGAAACCACCTCTGGCCCCTAACAAAAAGAGGAATCCCAAAGCCGGAAGCAATAGGATATATGCGGGTAGCGACAGGCAGAACCGTTTCATCTTTATGTTCTGTATAGCTCCCGTAAGTCGGTATGCCAACCACGCTGAAACGATTAATCCCACACCGATCCATATCACCGGATAATCGGCCCAGATCGCCTTTACGACGGCAACGGTGTCGTCTTCGACAAAGCCGAAGATCAAAATGTTGATACGGGTCATGAAGAAATTGTAGAAATAAATATCCACAACAGAAATGAATAACATGCCCAGGATCAGTATCGTATAATATACGTGATATATTTTTTTTAGTGCAGCAAAGTATGTATTTCCCCACAGAAATGTGAATATCCCGATGAAATTGAGTATCATCACCGGAAATAGGCCATAACAGATAACCATTGTGTCGAATCTGAATCCGGTGAAGAAAGCCTTGATTAAATCGCCGGTTTGGCTGTATATCTCAGGATCGACATTAAAAAAAAGGAGAATAATAAGCCTGAAGACTGCAAATAGAATCAGTAATGAAGCATATATAAATAAAGCATGTATGGAATAAACAAAAAAGGTTCTGAGATGAGTTGAAATAGGCTTTTTATACATAAATGTAGTAATGGTTTAACTAATGAGCCTGCGAAGTTAAGGGAAATTTGAGTTAATATCCAAATGGACAGCTTTCCCGGTTTGAAATAATATATAAAAATCCATCTATCACATTCTCGTCTCAAAGAAAGTTCATATCTTTGCCGCCTCAAAGTTCTTTCAAATAGTATCAGCCGCTAAGGTGTTCCGCTTAATCGCGGAATGAAAAGGGAACCGTGTGAGAATCACGGACTGTCGCGCAACTGTAAGCTCTTATTCAATGGACGATTCGGATTGAATAAAGTTTTGCACAATACAGCCACTGAAAAATTAATTGTCAACTGTCAATTATCTTTGGGAAGGCGTGCAGAATGAGAGCAAGTCAGGAGACCTGCCTTAATCCGGTTTGACAATGCTTTCGCGAAAAAAGGCGGAGTCGAGGTGTACAGATATACCCTTTTGTACGGGTATTCTGTGATTTTCCCCTTCCTTTATTTTTTCTGTAAAGCATTTAAAGTTCGGAAGAACTTTTAACTTATTCAATAATCATTTAAAAGTTAAAAGTATGCGAACACAAAATCTGGGCTACCCGCGCATTGGTAGCCGGCGTGAATTGAAAAAAGCCTGCGAACGTTTCTGGGCGGGCGATAGTAGTATCGAAGAGCTGCTATTGGCAGGGAAACAAATCCGCAAGGAGAACTGGAAAATCCAGCAGGATGCAGGGATAGACCTGATCCCATGCAACGATTTCTCCTTCTACGACCACGTATTAGATACGAATCTGATGGTGGGTAACATTCCTCCTCGCTTTCTGCCGCTTGTGCAGAAGAAGAAAAAGTCCTTTCCCTCGCTCTATTTTGCGATGGCGCGTGGTTATCAAAAAGATTCGTCAGACATTACAGCCCTCGAAATGACCAAATGGTTTGATACCAATTATCATTATCTCGTGCCTGAATTTTACCGGAATCAGACATTCAGCTTTGTTTCGACCGATATTGTCAATGGGTTTCTCGAAGCGAAAGCGCAAGGCATAAATGCAAAGCCTGTCATACTGGGGCCTGTTAGTTATTTGCTGTTGGGGAAAGAAAAAGAAAGTGGCTTTCATCGGCTGGAACTTTTAGACGGACTGCTTCCTGTCTATGCCGGAATATTGAATCATCTTCAATGCATCGGCGCAACATACATCCAGTTGGATGAACCTTGCCTCGTTCTTGATTTAAACGAAAAAGAAAGACAGGCGTATATGAAGGCTTATCGATATCTGGCGGAGAATTGCCGCGGCTTCAAACTGCTCCTTGCCACTTATTTCGGTGAATTAGGCGATAATCTGCCGCTTGCCGTTTCGTTGCCCATCGACGTATTGCATATTGATTTGGTAAGAGGGAAAAACCAGTTGGATGCAGTCTTGATGCAAATGCCGGACACGATGTCGCTTTCCTTAGGTGTGGTTGACGGTCGCAATATCTGGAAGAATGATTACACTTCTTCCTTAGAACTTATCGATACAGCCATACGGAAGTTAGGCGAAGAACGGATATGGATTGCCCCGTCCTGTTCGCTCTTACATTCGCCCTGCGATTTGGATTCGGAACTCAACGAAATTTCCCTACCCGGTAAGGTAAAGCAATGGATGGCTTTTTCAAAACAAAAGCTGAATGAAACGGTAACCCTGTCCGGGTTGTGTAATCCTCGATTCAGTGAAAAAGAAAAAGCTCTGTTGTTCGCCGAAAATAAAAAAGTGATGGAAACGCGTCGGTCTTCCACCCTCATACACGACCAAACCGTTCAGGCGCGTATTGCTTCCATCAAGGAAACGGATGTTGAAAGAGCGTTGCCTTTCAAGGAGCGCAAAAGTTTGCAGGCTGCGGGTTTAAACCTTCCTGTTTTACCCACAACAACTATCGGATCTTTTCCGCAAACCAAAGAAATACGCGAGGTTAGGGCAAAATACAGGAAAGGATTTATTCCGGAGAAAGACTATACGGAGCAAATCAAGGCGGCCATCAGGCACAACATTGAAGTACAGGAAAAGATTGGATTGGACGTACTTGTTCATGGCGAGCCTGAACGCAACGATATGGTCGAATATTTTGGCGAACAGCTTAGCGGCTTTGCTTTTACGCAGAATGGCTGGGTGCAGAGTTATGGCTCGCGCTGTGTGAAACCGCCGGTTATCTATGGTGATGTATCCCGTCCGAAATCAATGACAACGGACTGGATTAGCTACGCACAATCCCTTACCGGTAAGCCTGTGAAAGGTATGTTGACGGGGCCAATTACAATTCTGCAATGGTCTTTTGTCCGCGATGACCAGCCCCGCTCGACCACTGCCCTGCAAATAGCATTGGCTATCCGCGAAGAAGTGGCAGACCTTGAACGCGCCGGAATAAAAATTATTCAGGTCGATGAACCTGCCATCCGGGAAGGGCTTCCGCTTCTCAGGAAAGACCGGAAGGAATATCTGGATTGGGCTGTGAAAACATTCAGGCTGTCGGTTTCCTGCGCCCAATCGCAAACGCAGATACATACACACATGTGTTATTCGGAGTTTAACGACATTATTACTTCCATCGCGGCAATGGACGCGGATGTGATAACCATCGAAACTTCCCGCTCTCAGATGGAACTGCTGGATGCTTTTATCAACTACAAATATCCGAACGATATAGGCCCAGGCGTTTACGACATTCACTCGCCCCGTATTCCCTCCGTTGCGGAAATGGAAACGCTATTGAATAAAGTATTGGAATTAATCCCCGGCCACCAATTATGGGTGAATCCCGACTGTGGTCTGAAAACCCGAGACTGGGAAGAGGTTATCCCATCGTTAAAAAACATGGTACAGGCGGCTGCAAATGTCCGGAACGGGAATCATCCATTTTAAAACTGTTCTCTTTACCATCTCTACATAGCGTTTTTTTTGCTAAAAAAGTCCCACAAGTCCCACAGAGGCCTGTTAACTGTTTGATTTACATGGCGTTATGGCGTGTGGGACTTTCGAAAAAAGTCCCACGGAAGTCCCACAAGTCCCACAGT
>JAIRNG010000009.1 GCA_031258135.1 Mediterranea sp. (in: CFB group bacteria) | reverse complement strand
GAAAATTGAAAATTGAAAATTACGATGCCGCATGGAAATCCGTGTTCATCCGCGTAATCCGTGTCCACTTTCTCCTTTTCTCTTTTTATCTCCGTGTAACTCCGTAACTCCATGTCTCTGTGTTTAAAACCCGTATTCATCCGTGAGAGTTGTAAAATCCGTGCAATCCGTGAAATCCGTGTCTTTTTCATAACTTGAAAATTAAATTATTGAAAATTGTAAATGATACTAAGGTTGATGTCCGTTACACCCACCTTGTTGTATTTCCAGCGGCTCTCCCACCGGTTCCGTCCACCGTCGCGGGTGTATTTATCGGGGGATGTGGCCACGTATCCGCCACGGACGCCAATCTCCAACCCCAGGTTCCCCACCAACCGGAGGGTGAACCCACCCGAAACCCCGGCATCCCAATAGTCACCCGTATAGTTGAGTGTGGCCTGCGCATCGCCGCCGTCAGTTGTCCCTTGTTTCCTGTCTATTGTCCGGCTGTCATAATCACCCATCCGGCCGTAAAGTCCAAGGTACACTCCGAAGCGGTCGCCCGGGAAAGCCAACCGGTAGCGGGGCTCCAGCCGGTAACCGGAAACGCCCTGGAACTCTTTGCCGGAATTGAAACTCCAATAGCTGTACATAGCGCCCGCCTCCACCGACCAGCTTGGCGTGATGAAATACTCCAACGCCGCGTTGGCCACGGGAGCGGTATAGCTGAAGTCGGACTGAACGCCGGCGGCAAGCAACAGGTTGGTCTTAAGGGCGAAACGGAAAGCAGCCTCACCCCGGGCACCCGCAGCCTCACCCCGGGCACCCGCAGCCTCACCCCGGCCCTCTCCAAAGGAGAGGGAGGAAGACCATGCGGTATCATTTTTCTTCTCCCTCTCCTTTGGAGAGGGCCGGGGTGAGGCTGCAGGTTCGCGGGCTTCGGCTGCAGGTTCGTGGGCTGCTTGTTGGGCTTTCGCATACTCTATCCGCAACTCCACGCGGCGAAGCCGGGGGAAAATCTCATGCTCCATAAAAAGCCAGGGGCGGCCGCCGTTCAACTTCGCCAACAGGGCCTCACGGGTATCATACGAACGAACGCGGCGGATGATTTCCAACACCTCTTCACGCTCGTTGATCCGGGAAGCTTTGACACGCTCGGACAGGCCGGCCCAGTCTTCCCCCGCCCAGGTCTGGTCGTAAGGATAACGGGAAAGACGGGGGTAATGCTCGTGCAGATACCGGTAGAAACCCTCCACCCGTTCGTAAGACAATGCCTCGTTCCGCGTCGAACTCCCCTCGATGGAACAGTAACCGGTCAACCGGATACGGGAAATGGACAGGTTGGAATAGGAGAGCGCCTGAGCGACAAACGCATCCAGCTTCTTCAACTCCGCCGCATTATTACCTAATCCGGGGAAAATCGTACTGCTACCCTGGGCGTAAGTGAAATGGCAACTCACCCTGTCGCTCATCCCACGGGAAATATGACGATACAGGGAATCCGCCGCGGTCCGGACGGGGAAGGATACCTGACCTACACAGGGCGGGAAGGCCAGAAACAGACCTGCGAACAGCAGGTACCGATATAATCTTAATCGCAAATAATGATACATAATTGTTTTGTTACAGTTTTGAAAACGTCCGTCCCCTTACATGAGGCTGATAATGCAAATATAGTGCTTCCATTCCGGCTTTGCAAGTTCTCTTTTTCCGAAAAAGCGTTTTTATTCTTTTAAAACGGGTTATTTCCCGGTTAAATATATAAACAGTCAGTTCTTGGCTCCCTATATAATGGAAAAACGTGTATCCTATATAAAATAAATTGTATTAACGCTTCTTCTTCGATCCAAACAAGCAAGATTTAACAATCTTTATATGTATTGACTGCTTATACGGTACGCTGAGTATACTGTTTAGACAGGTGTGCCTCCTATAGGGCAATAGGTGAGGATGAATGTACCTGATACAGTACGTTGAGTATACTGCTTAAGCAGGTGTGCCCCCTATGGGGCGCGATGTGAAGATGAATATGTGCTTGATAGGGGGAGGATTTTTGATACAGCATACTTAAAAAAGCTGCCTGCATTTACCCTAAAAGTTGCTTGCATTTTCCTAAAAGTTGCTTGCATTTACCCTAAAAGTTGCTTGCAAAAATCGGAAAGTTGCCTGCAAAAATCAGGAATCCGTGTAATCCGTGAAATCCGTGTCTAAAATATAATTAAAGGACACGGATCACACGGATGACACGGATTTTCATACAGTACGCCGGGCGTACGGTATGTCCCTTAACGGGGGCGAAAGGTGAGATGGCATAAATCCGTACCGGCTTCATTGATAAAACCTCTTTCCTGATAGATTTATTATATAAACTTTCATGGATTGCAGACTGTTAGTAAACGCTATCTTTGGAACATTAATTTATTCATCAATAAAAAACAATTTAACTATGAGATCATTAGCAGGTAAACTAGCTCCCGACTTTGACGCTACTGCGGTAGTCAACGGGCATGAGATTGTTCATGGCTTTTCATTAAGCCAATACCGGGGCAACAAGTATGTGGTTTTTTTCTTCTATCCTATGGATTTTACATTCGTATGTCCGACAGAGTTGCATGCATTTCAGGAAAAACTCGCTGAATTTGAAAAGCGCAACGTAGCTGTGGTCGGTTGTTCCGTTGATTCGGAATATTCTCATTTCTCCTGGCTGCAAATGCCGAAGAAAGAAGGGGGTATCCAGGGCGTTAAATATCCGATCGTATCGGACTTCTCAAAAGAAATTTCCGAAAACTACGGCGTGCTTGCCGGCGACTATACATTGGACGAAAACGGAAGGATCAGATACGAAGGAACTCCCGTGGCCTTCCGTGGATTGTTCCTCATTGACAAAGAAGGAATAGTGCGTCATATCGTTATCAACGATTTGCCTTTTGGCCGTAACGTAGACGAGGTGTTGCGCATGGTAGACGCTTTACAGCACTTTGAAGAAAACGGCGAAGTTTGTCCGGCAAACTGGTCGAAAGGGAAAGAGGCTTTGAAAGCCACGGAAGAAGGTGTTTCCAATTACCTGAGTCATCATTGATCATGTGAACCGGTAGTTGCTTTGTACGGGAGTTAACAGTCGACGGTTAGCTCAGACAGGAGGGTACACGGATAACGCGGATGAACACGGATATTTTAACGTTAATTATCCGCGTTTATCCGCGTTCTGCCTGTTTTTCGTTTCGTTTAAAGGGCGCCTACCTCTTTCAGAGCGGCATTTGTGCCGCGTACTGCGGCAGCGCTATCTTTAAACCTGGCTTTCTCTTCATCGTTCAATGGAAGCTCGACGATCTTTTCGATGCCGTTACGTCCCAGGATCACAGGAACGCCGCAACAGATATCCGTCTGCCCGTATTCACCTTCCAACGCTACGGAACAGGGAACCATCTTCATCTGGTTATGAAGGATGGCTTCAACAACAAATGCTCCTGCGGCGCCCGGCGCATACCATGCGGAAGTTCCCAGAAGCCCTGTCAATGTAGCTCCGCCAACCATGGTAGCCTTGATGACCTCTTCAATCTTTTCTGCAGAAAGATAGTTGGAAACCGGAAGGCCTTTGTATGTAGCAAAACGGGCCAGAGGGATCATCGTCGTATCACCGTGGCCGCCGATAACCATACCTTCTACTTCGTTTGCATTGCAACCGATAGCTTGTGACAAATAGTATTTGAAACGTGAGCTGTCCAAAGCGCCACCCATACCGATGATGCGGTTCTTTGGCAAACCCAATGATTTCAGAGCCAGATACGTCATGGTATCCATAGGATTGGATATAACCACAAGAATGGCGTCAGGAGAATATTTCAACGCGCTCTGAGCTACACTCTTCACGATTCCCGCATTTACGCCGATTAACTCTTCGCGGGTCATACCCGGTTTGCGGGGAATACCCGATGTAATTACAATAACGTCGGAGTTCGCGGTTCTTTCATAGTCGTTAGTGCACCCCGTCAACGTAGAATCAAAACCCAACAGTTGAGCGGTCTGCATCATATCCATTGCTTTACCTTCCGATACGCCTTCTTTAACGTCGAGCATGATCACTTCGTCCGCCACTTCATTGAAAGCAAGTACATTTGCACATGTAGCGCCTACGTTGCCTGCGCCTACTACGGTTACTTTTGACATAATATTTAAGTTTTTAAGTGAATAAGAATCTCATTTATCCATACCTTGGTGAAACCGGTGGCAAAATTACAACGATAATCTAATTAAAGAAATATTTCCATAATAAATTTAGTTAAAATGTTAACATCATTTCTGAGGCCCCGGGTGTAAAGAAAGCCTAAATCTCCGTACAACCGCAGGAAAACAAATTTAAAACACTACTTTTGCACGGGTTTAACTTAGTCCGGATTAAAAACTATGAATAAGAAAAGCAACGGATTGATCATTGTTGTCGTTATTTTAGTCGTCGCCATGGCGGCCGTCACATATCTCCTGTTCTCCGAGAAACAGAACAATAAAGAGCTGGTTCAGATTTTCGAATTGGAAAAAGAGGAGTTGGAAAACGACTATACCCATTTCGCCACACAATACGATGAGTTGAAAATGACCATCACCAACGACTCGCTGGTACAATTGCTCAGTCAGGAACAGCTAAAAACACAACGGCTTCTTGAAGAACTACGTACGGTTAAAAGCACTAACGCTGCCGAGATCATGCGGTTGAAGAAAGAACTGACCACGTTGCGCAAAGTCATGATGAGTTACATCAGTCAGATTGATTCGCTGAACAAGCTTGCGGTGGAGCAGAAGCAGGTCATTGCCGACGTTACGCAGAGATACAATGCGGCTTCCCGCCAGATCAGTAACTTATCCGAAGAAAAAGATAAATTGAACAGACAGGTTACGCTTGCAGCTCAGTTAGATGCAACCAATATCTGGATACAGCCCAAGAACAAACGGGATAAAACCGTGAAAAAAGTAAAGGACACAGTGAAGTTCAATATAGGTTTCACAGTCACCAAAAATATAACCGCCGTAACCGGAGAACGTACATTGTATGTACGCATCACCAAACCGGATAACGACGTACTGACCAAAGACAACTCACATACGTTCCCCTACGAAAACCGTACACTGAATTACTCTATCAAAAAGTACATCGAGTATAACGGAGAAGAACAACCTGTCATCGTCTACTGGCATGTGGAGGAATTTCTGTATGCAGGTAACTATCGTGTGGACATCTTTGCAGACGGAACGCGGATCGGCTCGCAAGGATTTACATTGGAATAATCTCCCCTATTCGTCTTCTTCGTCTCCTTCAAGAAGCGCAGCGACTGATAACTCCTTCTTTTCTTTCCTTTCAGGTTGTATACCGGCAGGGGCGGCGTTGCCGCTCCAATGATATATCCTTCACTTTAATTTCATTTTTAAACATTCTCAATGACAGCGCAAGTTGCTGATTGCTACTGCCTTTTACGCCTGTTTTCCACATTAACATTTCACTTTTTTTATTACGTCAAAAAGAACTCATAGAATTACCTTTAATTTTGAGTTTGTAAAAATCTAATAATTCTTCGTTCAACTTATAATGTAATCTTATTTAAGTATGAGAAAGTTTTTTATATTACTGATGACGCCGATGGTTATTGGTTTGTCATCATGCGATGATCAAAATGATGAGTTTAACGATACGGGCAAGGCAACTGTCCTGTCGTTAGAGGGTCCCGAAAGCGCTTATATGGGCGACAGCATCGCCTTTACCTTCAAGGTAGCAAGCGCAGGAGTCAGTCCGTCGACATCCAAAGTATCCATTCTTTATGGAGAAACGGTTGTTACGGACAGAATTGTGATTACCGGCAGCGATGGAACTTATTCCGGCAGGGTGTATATCCCGTTTCTTAAGGATATTCCGGATGGGAGCGCCACGGTTCAATTGAGGGTGCAAAATCAACGTTATGCGCACGATGTGAAAGAGATCGGCATTGCCGTTACCCGTCCGGTTTTCCAGAAACTGATTCTGAGAACTGCCGACGGTGACTATGACATGCTTCCGGCTCCGGGTGATCCGCAT
Source organism: Mediterranea sp. (in: CFB group bacteria) (assembly GCA_031258135.1). Classification (GTDB taxonomy): domain Bacteria; phylum Bacteroidota; class Bacteroidia; order Bacteroidales; family Bacteroidaceae; genus Bacteroides. The sequence goes on along the minus strand of JAIRNG010000009.1, from coordinate 31,373 downwards.
AGCTACGCCGTTACCGATGTGTTTCCGACGGAGTTGTCCGGATATATCGTTGCTCCCAAATATGGTGCAAACGGGAACGAGATAACATTCGGCAGTGTGGATGGCAAGATCTCCCATGGGATTCAGAACAACATTGAATTTACCTCCGATACCGAAGGTGAATACACCGTTTCGTTCAACACACTGACTTATGTGGGTGCACCGTTCATTAAGTTTGCCGTGAATGACATCGAGTTTGAAAAGATCACCGATTCGGAGTTCCGGATAGAAGCCGAATTTACGCAAGGTGAAGAGATTCAGGTAACCGGTTTGAAAGCCGATTATGCAAACTACTGGATCGATCCCGCTTTCTTCGACATCAAGAAAAACACGGACGGCAAGATACTCAAGTTTAGGGGAATGACGGCCAAGTACCGTTTCACGGTGAATAAATCGCTGAAGTATTTCAATGTTGAATTGATGAACGGAGACAATCTCTCGACTACAAACGAGTCTACAACAGGAGAAGCAGCCATTTGGGTGATAGGCAATAATGCAATCGGTAAGCCTTCGTATGCAAGGAACAATATCAACTGGTCGCCGAATAAAGGGTTTTGTATGGCTCCGCTTGGAAACAAAAAGCATCAGGTTATTCTGAAAGCCGGTGAAACAATCAATGCCAGTTCGGTTAACTTCAAATTTTTTGGGCAAAAGGATTGGGGATTTGAATTTACTGCGGCCAGATTGTCTCTTATAACTCCTAATTCCTGGTTCAAAGTTAATCCGGGCCCTTCGGATAGTGGGAATATAATGAAAAATACAGATAACTTGACCGCCGGTAATTATTACATCCTGACGGTTGATGTCTCGGCCGGTGTGAATGCGGCTACCCTTTCGGTAGAGGAAAAAGCAAGTATTGAGCCTGTGGATTAAATAACCTGAGTAAATTTAACGATATGAAGATAAAGAATACAATAAATTGGTTGCTTGCCATTATGGCGGCAACGATGATGGGACTCCCGATGACGGCTCTTGCTAAAACGGAAGTGCAGGGAGTGGCGCAGAACTCAAATCAACGGACAATCACGGGATTGCTGACCGATTCCAACGGTGATCCGGTGATTGGGGCGACTGTGAGAAATTTGACAACGCCGGCCGGTGTAATTACCGATCTGGATGGGAGATTCTCGGTGAAAGCAGCCGACGGTGATGAACTTGAATTTACATTCATCGGATTCAATAAAGAATTGCGTACTGTGAGGAAGGGTGTCGATGTAATAAACATCCGCATGGTGGTCTCTTCGATAGACTTGGAGGAAGTGGTTGTTATTGCCTACGGACAGCAGAAGAAAGAGAGCGTCGTGGCATCCATGTCAACCATTGGTCCGGCCGAGTTGAACGTAACGACCCGGAGCCTGACGAATAACATTGCCGGTAAAGTTTCCGGTGTGATCGCCGTTCAGCGTTCCGGTGAGCCGGGATGGGACGACGCCCAATTCTGGATTCGGGGGGTAAGCTCGTATGCCGGCGGAACAAATCCGTTGGTGCTGGTTGATGGGATTCCCCGCAAGATGAACGACATTGATGTGGACGAAATAGAGACATTGACCATTCTGAAAGATGCTTCGGCAACAGCAGTGTACGGTGCGGAAGGAGCCAATGGCGTAATCCTGATCACATCCAAACGCGGTAAAGTTCAAAAGACAAGCGTCAACCTGAAAATTGAACAGGGAATTGCAAGTCCGTTGCGTTTACCCAATCTGCTAAATTCTTATCAGTTCCTGAACCTGTTCAACGAAGCTACCTGGAACGATGCCGGCAATCCGGCATTGGGATTTGTGGCTCCTGTTTCCGATGCTACGTTAGAAGCATACCGGACCGGTTCCGACCCCGACCTGTATCCGAATGCGAACTGGATGGATATGTTGAGGGACAACACGCACAACCAACGTTATACCATCAGTTTCCGCGGTGGCGGCGAGAAACTCCGCTTTTTCGTTTCGGGAGCCTATTATACGGAGGATGGTATTTACCAAAAGAATACGACGGATGTGTACGACTCGAATGTGAAGTTCGAACGCTACAACCTGCGTTCTAACATCGACTTCGATGTAACCGGAACCACCCGCATGTCCATCGATATGAGCGGACAGTATGTGAACCGCATTGCACCGAGCCGCACCGCCGATGATATTTTCAACGGTATGACACTGTTTCCCGTACATTTGATCCCGATGATCTATTCGGACGGTACTGCGTCCGAGCATCCCGAATCGGACGGGCAGGGGTTGCGGCAGAATCCGTATAACTTCCTCTACCGGAGCGGATACAGTAAGTCGTGGACATCCACCGTCCAGAGTAAAGTTACCATTGAGCAGGATCTTGATTTCATCACCAAAGGTCTGCTGGTCAAAGGATCGGTGAGTTTTGACGCCTATTCCGATCAGTATGTAAACAGGTCGATGTCGGCCAATTCCTACTATGCAACCGGACGGAACGACGACGGAACATTGAAAAAGACTTTGCGCAATGCCGGTTCGGCTCTGGGTAATCCCAGCAGCGGCGCCAGTGGAGGCGAGAAAAAGATATATATCGAAACATCGTTGAACTATAAAAATGTCTTTGCAGGGAAACATGATGTAGTGGGTTTGTTGCTGTATAACCAGCGGGAGCGTCAGGTGCAGAACGCAAGCGGTTTGAATCTCCTTCCTTACAGGAAGCAAAACGTCGTAGCCCGTGTTTCGTATGGTTACGACACCCGTTATATGTTGGAAGCCAGTATGGGTATGACCGGTAGCGAAAACTTTGCGGAAGGACATCGTTGGGGCGCTTTTCCATCCATCGGAGGTTCATGGTACGTCAGTCATGAAAAATGGATGTCGGGGGCGACAAATGTGATGAGTAAACTCAAACTCCGCACTTCTTACGGCCGGACAGGTAATGACGATTTGGGGAGTCTGGGGCGTTTCCCCTATCAGGCATCGTTGAATCAGAGCGCCGGCGGCTATGACCTCGGTATATCGGGCGCTTCCAACGGTACCAATCAAAACGGAATGGGAAGCGGCATTTCGGAGAGTAACGCGGCGGCTCCCTATTTGCAATGGGAGATTGAGGACAAGTTTGACGTTGGTCTTGATTTGGGTCTCCTGAACGGAGTTGTCGATCTTTCCGTTGACTATTTTTACAATCGCCGGCACGATATACTGGAGCGTCGCAATACGATTCCTTCCATGGCGGGTTTGCGTACCGGGCCATTACAGAACATCAGTGTTGTAACCAACCGGGGTTGGGATGGTAACATCATCGTGAAAAACCGTATTGGCGGTTTGAACCTTACGTTTCGCGGAAATTACACCTATACCCATAATAAAATCGTTAACTGCGATGAAATCCTGCATGCCCTTTCCTATCAGGACCTGACCGGGCACAGCATCGGAACTCCTTTCCTGTATGTGGCCGAAAGATTGTATACGCCGGATGATTTTGATATAACCTATGATTCCAAGGGAGCGCAAACGTATAAGTTGAAAGAGGGTTTGCCCGATCCCGGTTCGGCTGTTTCGCCGGGTGACATTAAGTATGCCGATTTGAATAACGACGTGATGATCGACGGAAATGACCAGACTTATATCAACGGTTTTAGTTCCGGCACTCCCAAGGGCGTATATGGTATCGCGTTGGATGCCGAGTACAAGGGATTCTTTGGCGGCATCTTCTTCCAGGGAGCGTCGGGGGCGTCGGTCAATCTAATGAGCAAGGCCGAGAACTTTATGCCGTTTAAGAATGGGAAAGACGGTTCTTCGGCCCGCACCGAGGCTTTGAGCCGTTGGACGGCGTCCGATCCTTACAATCAGAACGTGCTCTATCCCCGTATGCATAGCAATGATTTCTCCTACAACACGAGGAATAGCACGTGGTGGTACAGGGATGCAAGTTTCATCCGTTTGAAGAACATCGAATTTGGCTATCAGTTCAATAAGAATCAATTGAAAAAGTTGTTTATGCAGAACCTGCGTATTTACATCCAGGGCACCAATCTCATCACGTGGGATGATGTGAAATATTGGGATCCGGAGTTGGGAGATGCGCGTTCGGGTGCAAAATATCCGGTTTCCAGTACATGGACGGCCGGTCTTGAAGTAACATTTTAATTTTTAGAAGCTATGAAATCAAGTAACATATTCTATGGAATTGTGATGGCCGGCCTGGCATTAACCCATACAGCCTGTTCGGATTATCTGGATATATCCAGCGAGTTGACCCGGAACCTGTCTATTGACGAGGTTTTTGAGAATCCTACTTATACCCGGAGTTGGTATGTGAACATGTATCAAAGTATTTCCGAGTTTTCCGAGACCGGTTCGGAGGCGAATGCTTTCAGGAATCCGTGGTCAAACATGGCCGGGGAGATAACTTCCCAGAAAATGCCCTCCCTGGATGCAATGACGGCGGGTTATACGGCCGGTACTGCTGCGTTCCACCGGTGGGCGACGTTGTATCAGTACATCCGCCAGGCGATGATCTTTATCGAAAGAGGGAAACCGGTGGGTTCCGATTCCAACATCATTACGGAGGCCGAAATGGCGCGAATGAAAGACGAGGCGCGTTACTTCCTGGCCTACTGTTATTTCTCGATCTTTGAACTTTACGGGCCGTGTCCGATTGTGACGGTGATTGACGATGCCGCTTATCCTGCGGTGGAGGACTATACCCGCGCCACGGTTGATGAAATGGTTCATTACATCGACAGCCTGCTGGACATTGTCATTGGCAGCGAAAGCCACCTGCCCAATTCGGTGGTTTCCAGGTCGGGAACCGCCATCTCTTACACTTTCAACGAGGTTGTCCGTCCCACGAAGGTTACGGCAATGGCGTTGCGCGCCAAGTTGTGGGTCTATGCCGCATCTCCGCTCTACAACGGGGGATGGGCGGAGGCTTTGAAGCTCAGGAACCCCGACGGAACGCAGATTTTTCCGGAAAGGGATCCCAATAAATGGGTGACGGCCAAACAGCGTCTGGAAGAATTGCTCACGTTTGCCCAGGCGCAGGGGCACGACTTGTACAGGACGCTGGTCAACGGCTCGATAAATCCCGATGCCTCCGTGTATACGCTGTTTCAGGAATATAATCAGGAGATTCTCTGGTCGGCTACTTACAACAGTTACAGTGACCAGTATAAGATGGAGAAACGGACGAATCCGCGTGACGTAAACGCGTGTTACGGAACGATCGGCCCAAGCCAGGAATCGGTTGACATGTTTTTTATGGCCAACGGGCTGGCGAAGGACGATCCGGCTTCGGGCTACAACGAAGATGCACTGGTGCAGGTGTCTCACTATTGTACCAACAATCTGGCAATCCGCACGGATGCAAATGTTTTCAATATGTATGCCGCACGCGAGCCCCGCTTCTATGCCGACGTGATCTATCAGGGCAAAAGCTGGCACATTCAGCCCTCAACGGGTTATTATGTGGATTTCTCGCTCAACGGAGGCGCCGGACCGGCTTCGACGGATACGCCGCTGAACGGTTACCTGCTCGGCAAGTTCAAGAATCGTACGGTGAATCATGTCAGTGGCGGCGTGCAGATCTGGCGGCGTGTTTCTATCATCTACCGGTTGGCCGAGTTCTATCTGTATTATGCCGAGGCTTGCAACGAAGTCGATCCGGGCGACCCGGACATCATCAGATACCTCGACCTGGTGCGCGAACGCGCCGGTATTTCCGGATATCAAAAACTGGCCGACGAGGGTAAAAAGAACATTATCGGCAATTATCAGGCGCAGGCCAAAGCCATTCGTCACGAACGTTTCGTGGAATTATTCTGTGAAGGTCAGCGCTATTTCGACATTCGCCGCTGGATGATTTGCGGCCCCGGCCAGGAAGCCGACCAGACAAAGTTCACAGGGATGAATGAATATGGCGACCCGACTAAACCGATCGGAACCCCGGAATCTTATTATTACCGGACAACGATTGAACGGAGAATCTGGAACGACCGGATGTATCTCTATCCGATCCATCAGAATGTTGTCAACCTGAGCAAAGGGCTGATCGTACAGAATCCCGGATGGTAATCCGTTCCCTGTCTCTGTTCGGGAAATAATTCAGTACAGGCGGTACGCTCTGCGTACCGCCTGTTGGAGTATGCTCTCTACGGGAGCTTTTAACGGAAGTTTTCTATCCTAAGGACACGGATGACACGGATGACACGGATTTTTTTGCTTCCCGACGTCGTCGGCGAGCCGTCACATACATGTTTTTTCTTCCCGACGCCGTCGGCGAGCTTCTTACTCTTACTTCGCATCCCCTGGCGGAATACTGAACGCGATCGGTATAGTGTATCTTACCGATACCTTTTTGCCGCGTTGAACTCCCGGAGTCCATTTTGGCATTGCCCTTACTACACGTAGGGCTTCTCCATCCAATTCATGATTAACGCTGCGGGTAATCTTGGGATTTATAACGTTCCCTTCCTTGTCTACGACAAATTGTACAACGACACGTCCTTGTACTTTGTTCTTTGCGGCATCTTTAGGATACCTGATGTTATAGGCCAGAAAGTTCATTAAGGCTTTCGTTCCTCCGGGGTATTGCGGCATTTGTTCCACAACTTCGAAAACCGTAGTATCGGCAGGCATATCAGAACTTCTCTCCTGAAGCAGGGTTTCAAGCGATTGCGGTTGAAAGTCGTTCATGACTATCGGGTCTGTCTCTGTAGCAGGATTGATTATTTTTTCCGTGCTGCGCGCGATAGTTTCAATATTGCTGACTATGAGCAATAGAGCAGTCAGTGGAAGAAGGAGCAGATATTTGGTCCTTTCTATCCGTTTGGTTCTTTTTTTATTCATCATTCTAATTCGAATTTTGAGTGGTAAAACATTAAATTTATTATAAAGAGTAGCTACTTCTTTTTCATAAGTCAGTTCCAATAAATGATATTGGTATGTTTTGCAGTCATGGCCTGTTTCCAGCACCTTATGATCCGCTATAAACTCCAGATTACGGCGTATTTCCCGTTTCAGTAACCACACAAACGGGTTGAACCAGCAAAAGATACAAATCAGTTCACTGAGGATTACATCCACCGAATGCCATTGACAGGCATGGGTCTTTTCGTGGATGAGAATTTCTTCCAGTTCTTCTTCAGTATATATTTGAGGATACATAAATATCCACTTGAAGAAAGAAAACGAACCCTGTGGTTTATTTAACAGGTGAAACCGCGTACCTTTCAGTATCGTTGCCGGAGTTTGTATTCCCAACCTGATAATGCCAAACAGTTGAACGAGGAAACGGATAAACAGGAAACCCAACATGCCGGTATACAGACAGTTGAACGAGGATACAAGAAGTTGTTTCCAGTTTATATCGCGTGATGCATCTATTGTAATTTCCGGCAATATTATTGTTGAGTAAATATCCGCCATTGCAGCCATGGGTCTCAGTTCTTTAACCCACTCCTGAATGTTGAGGAGAGGATAAAGCATGGATATGGCCAAAAAACACAATAATGCCGTGCGTCTCCATTTAAAGAACGTGTCTTCGTAGAAAAACAGCCTGTAAAACGCATAGAAGAGCGCAATGGCTATATTTACTTTCAGGAAATAGGCTAATTCGGGACTCATGGCGCAGGTAGTCTTTACAGGTTATTCTTCTTTTCCTTCTTCGATCATATCGATGATTTCCTTTAATTCGTCCGTAGATATTTTCCGGTCTTTGGCAAAGAAAGAAACCATTTCCTTATATGAATTCTCAAAGTAATTCCGTACCACGCCACTAATGAAAGTACGTTTGTATTCATTTTCCTTAATGGCGGGGGCATACTGATATGTGTTGCCTATGCGGTTCGCCCGGATATATCCTTTTCTCTCAAGGTTCTTTATGATCGATGCTACCGTAGTGTACGGCGGAGCCGGTTTGGGGAACTTGGCTACAATATCCTTCACGAAACAGTTATCCAACTCCCAGACGTAGATCATCACTTCTTCTTCTTGTACCGTTAGCTTTTCCATATATAGTTGAACTACGATTATATCGCAAATCTACGAAACTTTCGTAAGTTGTCAATACAATGCAAGTTAAAGATTCTAAAAGCCACAAAAAAAGAATTTTCCTGTTGACCGGGCGGAAACATTTTTTTTATGATATGGGTTTGCCGTATCGTTTCGATTGACTACATTTGCGCAATCTTTTAAGGGGTGCCCTAATATCACGGGCTGAGAACATACCCATTGACCTGATCCGGATAATGCCGGCGGAGGGAAGTATAGAAAAGTACCCCTTTTCTGTTTAACCAAAAGTATTTAAAAAAAATGAAAATGAAAGTTATGATGCTAACCGGTATGCTATGTACCGGAGCAAGTGTATTTGGGCAAAGCGCGCCTAAGGACAGTCTACAGTACGTTGCACTGGAAGAAGTACAAATCGTATCCACCCGTGCCACATCGAAAACGCCGGTTGCCTTTACCGATGTAAACAAAGAACAGATCAGCAAACAAAACTTCGGATTGGATATTCCTTTCCTGCTAACCTCTACTCCGTCGGTACTCACTACATCGGATGCGGGGAGCGGAATCGGTTACACAAGCATCCGCGTTCGCGGAACGGACGCAAGCCGTATCAATATCACAGCAAACGGCATACCGATGAACGATGCCGAGAGCCATTCCATTTACTGGGTGAACACTCCGGATATCGCTTCTTCACTGGAAGACATGCAGATACAACGCGGCGCGGGAACATCAACCAATGGAGCCGGAGCGTTCGGAGCATCCATCAACATGCGTATGCAGGGAATCCCGTCGAAAGCTTACGCTGAGGTTGCCGGTTCTTACGGGTCATTCCATACGCATAAGGAAACGGTCAAGATCGGATCCGGACTAATCGATAACTACTGGGCCTTCGACGCAAGGATTTCCAATATCCGAAGTGATGGTTACCGCGACAGGTCGGGTTCGGACCTGAAGTCCTATTTCCTCCAGGGCGGATTCTATGGCGAAAGGACTTCCGTCAAACTAATCACTTTCGGTGGAAAAGAAGAAACATACCATGCCTGGGACGGGATCAGCAAAGAAATGCTGAAAACAAACCGCCGGTACAATCCGAACGGGGAGATCAAAGATGACAACGGAGCGGTCACCGGATTCTATGACGACCAGACGGACAACTACCGCCAGACGCACTACCAGCTTCTGGCCAACCATACATTCTCACCGGCATGGAGACTGAATGTAGCCTTGCACTACACCAACGGCTTCGGCTACTACCAGGAATATAAGAACGGGCGGACACTGGTTGAGTATGGATTAACGCCTTACACGATTGATGGCAGTACTTATAAGAAAAGTAACCTTGTACGCCAAAAGCTGGTAGGCAGTGATTTTGGCGGAGGGGTCTTCTCGCTCAATTACAAGGACCACCGGCTGGATGCCGTCCTGGGAGGAGGGCTGAACTACTACGCCAGCGACCACTACGGAAAAGTGATATGGATAAAGAATTATATCGGTAACCTGGAGCCCTGCCATGAGTATTACCGCAACGGCGGACGAAAGACCGACGGGAATATTTACGCCAAAGCGAATTATGACTTGGGCGGCGGAGTTAACTTATATGCAGACATGCAGTACCGTTACATCAACTACAAGATCAACGGCAATAACGATAAATGGGATTGGACGGCAACTCCCGAAAGCCTGCAGAAACTGGCCGTTAACGAAGACTTCAGCTTTTTCAATCCTAAAGCCGGACTGTTCTGGCAAATAAACCCGCACCACAGCGCATACGCCTCTTTCAGCACAGCGCAAAAAGAACCCAGCCGCAACAACTACACCGACGGCCTGTTTACACAATTCCCCAAACCGGAAAAACTGTTCGACTATGAGTTGGGGTATACATACCGCAACAAACATTTCACGACGGGAGCCAACCTTTACTATATGGACTATACCAACCAGCTTGTACTGAACGGCAGACTGAATGAGATCGGGGAACCGATGGCGGAAAACGTGAGAGACAGCTATCGCATGGGTATCGAGTTAACTGCCGGCGCAAAGCTGACCCCATGGCTGCGCTGGGATGTAAACGCGACATGGAGCAAGAACCGCATCAGGAACTACGTGGAATACGTAAGCGACTACGATGAATCATGGGGAGAACTTTGGACGCAGACCGCCCGTGAGTTGGGTACAACTCCAATCGCTTTCTCTCCCTCTTTCATGGCGGGAAGCCTCATCGGCTTCGACCATAAGGGATGGCAGGCATCCTTCCAGTCGCAATATGTCAGCCGGCAATACCTCGACAATTCCGGCAGTAAAGAGAACGCCGTGGATGCTTATTTCGTGAGCCATCTGCATGCCGGCTATACGTTTCATGTTCCATATACGAAAGGCGTAACCGTAGGGGCTACCCTGTATAATGTCTTTAACAGGAAATACGAAACGAACGGTTATTCGCAAACGGCGGCCGTATATAAGACCGACGCAGATGGGAAGCCTGTCGGAGAGGCCGCCATATACAGTGACCCGCGGTATTATCCGATGGCCGGAACGAATGTTCTGTTTAATGTCACCCTGAAATTCTAATGGAAATCAATCATGATCACGTTATTTTATCCGTTTTTCGTTCTCTTCTCCCTCTTCCCCCTCTCCTTTGGAGAGGGCTGGGGTGAGGCTGTATTGGAAATATCCGGAACAGTCGTCGGTCTGGTATACCTTTGGTTGGAGTACAAGGCCAGTATCTATCTGTGGATAGCCGGTATGATCATGCCGGCTATCTACATCTTCGTTTATTACGACGCCGGATTATATGCGGATACCGGCATTAACGTATATTATCTGTTTGCGGCGATATATGGGTGGATCTATTGGAGTTTCGGAAACGGAAAGCATGGAAAAGGGGAGTTGCCCATAACGCACACCCCGGTTAAATTCATTTTGCCTCTCACGCTGACATTCATCGTCTCATTCGGAATTATCGCCTGGATACTCATTGCTTTCACTGATAGCACCGTTCCTTTTCTGGATAGTTTTACGACTGCATTAAGCATTGCGGGAATGTGGATGCTTGCCCGGAAATATGTGGAACAATGGCTTGTCTGGATTGGTGTAAATATCATAAGTTCGGGGCTATATACTTATAAAGAGTTAAATCTTACCTCTGCCTTGTATTTGCTTTATACAATAATCGCTATCTTTGGCTATTTAAAATGGAAACGTATCATGCGGTTGCAAACCGCATAACAAAAACAAAGTATGAAAAAGAACTTAAAGCATTATCCCATGCCTACGGAAAATTCAGTTCCCGACGCAATTATTTTGGCTAACGGAGACTTTCCGACACATTCTTTGCCGTTGAACCTGCTCAAAAAGGCAAAACATGTCATTTGCTGTGACGGCGCGGTAAACGAGTACTTTAATCAAGGATTTGTTCCGGAGGCCATTGTCGGCGACGGAGATTCTATAAGCCCTGAGAACAAAGCCAGATTTGCCGATATCATCTATTATTCTTCCAACGAACAGACGAACGATCTGACCAAAGCCGTAGAATATTGCATATCACAACGCATGAAAACCATTTTTATCGTTGGAGCAACCGGAAAACGGGAAGACCATACGATAGGAAATATCAGCCTGCTGCTCGATTACATGGATAAACTCGATGATGTCATGATCATTACGGATTATGGCGTATTCGTCCCAACCAAAGAAGACTCGACGTTCGATTCTCACGTCGGACTGCCGGTTTCGGTCTTCTCACCCAAACTCGCGCCGATCAGAGGCCGCGGGCTTAAGTATCCCCTATCCACACTGACCAACTGGTGGCAGGGAACGCTTAACGAAGTACACATGAATCCGTTCACCATACTTGTCAGAGACAAAGTTATAGTCTATCGGGCATTCAGAAAGGCTTAACGTTATCCGCACAGATATTTTTATCTGTTTTTTACAGGCCTGCATCCGTACAATTGTATCCATTGCACAAGTCAATCACTGAAATATGAAACATATTATATATTATTCTTTCTTTATTCTTTGCTTGTTCCTGAACGCATGTGATGATGATAAGAATGAACCCAAAGAAGACGTTGAACGCCCGGAAACCATTGCATGGATAGAAGACGGTATGCGGGAACATTATTTCTGGCGGGAAGAGATCAAGAAAGCCGACGCATTAAACTATAACGCTACCCCTGAAACATTCTTTGCAAGTTTGCTTTCCTCAAAGGATGGTAAGAAAGGCAATCCTTATTCGTATATTGAGAATATTTCCGGTACCACCCGGGGAGCTATCCGGAGTGACTACACGTATGGTTTTGAGTGTTGTTTAGTAGGCTTTCAGGATAATAGGATTGGCGCCCGCGTTTTATATGTACTCCCTGATTCACCGGCCTCATCAGGCAAATTAAAAAGAGGAGACTGGATCTTTAAGATTAACGGCGAATATCTGACAAATGAAAGTGTAGAGACCTTGTTTGGAGGCGAAGCAGCCGAATTTACCGTAGCTTATCTGGATCCGAGTGATGGGAAATTACACCTATCACCTGATGTATTATATATTGATGCCGCCCGTGCAGTAGAAGATAATCCGGTATTTCACCATGATATTTTCGAGAGGGCAGGCAAAAAGATCGGCTACCTTGTATATAACCACTTTACTGCCGGAAAAGAAGATGAGGCTGACGACAAAACTTATGATGATGAGTTGCGCAGGCTCTCCGGTGATTTCTTTGACGGAGTCGATGAGTTTATTTTAGATTTACGATACAACAACGGCGGCTTGCTGTCGTCGGCTCAATTATTATGCGCAATCTTTACGCCTTCCGATAAACTGGATAAAGATTTCGGATCGCTCCAATACAAATATAATGATCCCAAGACCCGGTATTATTTCAAGGTAAACGAAACCCTGAAGAATGGAAACCCGACTGGGAAAAACCTTAACCTGAAAAGGCTATATGTATTGACGAGTTCCATGAGCGCATCATCATCCGAGGCGGTCATCAATCTGTTAGACCCGTTTATGGAGGTGATCATTATTGGCGAAACAACTGTAGGTAAGAATGTCGGATCGTCGGAATATGAAAGCGATGACAAGGCTTGGATAATGCACCCGATTATCTGTCAGATACTGAACTCCAAAGGATTTACTGATTACACCGATGGCTTTAAGCCGGATTACCCCAAAGGAGAAGCTTTTGACTATGACGAAGAGGGATATATAGAAGATATTCCTGTACTTTGTGACCTGGGCAATGAAAACGAGCGCCTGTTGAAAATCGCATTGGCGCTTATTGATGGTTCATACACAGAAGATCAGGGAACCCGCTCTTCGCATACGCCGGTATCAGGAAAGAAAGTGATTAGTTCGTTGGACGGAAAAGCGACGAATGGAGTGGTTATTGATGTTGAACCATAAAAAACTTATGCAACCCTGCAATCCCCTTATCCGGGAATTAGAACCTGCCGAGATTCCCATACTTGAAAATATGCTTTATGAAGCAATTTATCAACCAGACGAGAACAATCCGATTCCGGAAAGCGTGCTCAAAATCCCTCAGGTAGAAGCCTATATAAAAGATTTCGGCAGCCGGAAAGACGATTATTGTCTGATAGCAGAACTGGATAGTAAGATTATTGGAGCGGTTTGGGCCAGAATCATCTCCGGCGATATAAAAGGTTATGGGTATATCGATGACAGCACCCCTGAACTTGCCGTTTCACTATTCAAAGCGTATCGGAACCGAGGCATTGGCGCTCAACTAATGTCTGCAATGATAAAACACTTACGTGATAGCGGCTATAAACAGGTCTCCTTGAATGTAAAGAAAGAGAATTACGCTGTCAAACTCTACAAGAAAATGGGATTTGAAATCATTGGCGAAGATCATGAGGATTATTTAATGCTTTTAAAACTCGACTGATTTAATATAAGTTCTCTTTTACCATCCCCTACATAGCGTTTTTTCTCAAAAAGTCCCACAAATCCGGTGAGTGGATTTATTTCAATAGAATCTGACGGGTTTATCTCCTTTCCTTTTCTTTAAATCTTCCTTTAATTCTTTGTAATATCGGTTATTCCCGTCTGTACCTTTAACGGGTAACGCGAGTTCCCTGGCGGAGTAACCGTAGTTCCCTGTCGGAGTAACCATAGTTCCCTCGCCGAGGGAAGTGGGCTTACGGTACATGTAAGCCAAGTTTCATCGGCCATGAAAGTGGGCTTACAGTACCCTGAAAGTGGGCTTACAGTACCCTGTTGCTTCCCCCGGCCAAAGAAGAGGGTGGATGAAAGGCAACTCGGATTACTGTTTATCGACGAATGATCGTTTTCCGTTATGATAAGACTTTTGATGGGTTGTTGACGATTGTTTTATTCTCATAATACAGCACAAATTTTGAATGATTAACGGGTTCTGAATGATTTATGGCCCTTTTTGAATTAAATTCCATCCTTTTTCCGGTTTATTCATTCTATCTTAGCAACTTGAAAAACTATTCATTTTAATTTAATCATCATCATGAGAAAACAACTTCTTCTTTTTTATTTCGCTCTGTTTTCCTTAACAGTAGCAGCACAGAAAAACGAGTGGCAGGATCCAACAGTGAATGCCGTGAACCGGAGTCCGATGCATGCCGGTTATTTCGCTTATGAATCCTCGGAAACCGCGGTCAAAGGGTCTCCGGCGTTGTCTGCCAACTTTATGACGTTGAACGGCTTGTGGAAATTCAATTGGGTGCGCCATGCCGGCCAGCGCCCGACGGATTTCTTCCGTACGGATTTTAATGATAAGGGATGGGACGACCTGAAAGTTCCTACCGTATGGGAATTGAACGGTTATGGCGATCCTGTTTATGTCAATATGGGCTATCCGTGGCGGCACCAGTTCAGGAATGACCCTCCAAGGTTCCCTGACGAGAACAATCATGTAGGTTCCTACCGTAAAGAGATCGTCATCCCTGCCGGTTGGAATGGGAAAGAAATCTTTGCCCATTTCGGCTCTGTGACTTCCAACATCTATTTGTGGGTGAACGGCAAATATGTGGGATACAGCGAAGACAGTAAGCTGGAAGCTGAATTTAATCTGACCGGTTACCTGAAGCCGGGTAAAAACCTGATTGCGTTTCAGGTTTTCCGTTGGTGTGACGGGACTTATCTGGAAGACCAGGACTTCTTCCGCTTTTCCGGAGTAGGTCGTGACTGTTATTTGTACGCCCGTCACAGGCAATACATTCAGGATATTCGTGTCACTCCCGATCTGGATGCACAGTACAAGGATGGCTCTTTGCATATTGCGCTTCAGATGAAGGGCAGTGGAGTCGTTGACCTTGAGCTGAAAGATGCGGCCGGAAATGCTGTTGCAACAACTCAGGTGAAAGGAGCCGGCCGGTTGTTTGCGGACATGCAGGTAGCCGGCCCGGCGAAATGGACGGCGGAGACGCCTAACCTTTATTCGTTGACGGCGACATTGAAGAACGGGAATAAAGTGGTGGAGGTTATTCCTCTTAAAGTGGGTTTCCGTAAGATTGAAATGAAGAACGCCCAGATACTGGTGAACGGCCAGCCTGTGCTTTTCAAAGGCGTTAACCGCCACGAGATGGACCCGGACGGAGGTTATGTCATCTCGCGCGAACGTATGTTGCAGGATATCCGGATCATGAAACAGTTCAACATCAATGCGGTTCGTACGTGCCACTATCCGGACAATAACCTGTGGTATGACCTTTGCGACGAATATGGTTTGTATGTTGTGGCCGAGGCCAACATCGAATCACACGGCATGGGATACGGCGAACAAACACTGGCCAGGAACCCGTCTTACGCCAAGGCTCACCTGGAACGCAACCAGCGTAACGTGCAGCGTAGCTATAATCATCCGTCCGTGATTTTCTGGTCTTTGGGTAATGAGGCCGGATTCGGGCCGAACTTCGAGGCTTGCTACACCTGGATAAAGAACGAAGACAAGACCCGTCCGGTTCAGTACGAGCAGGCGCATGGCAACGAATTTACCGACGTCTATTGTCCCATGTACCTGGATTATGAAAGAAGCGAGAAGTATGTATCGGGCAATGCGACCAAACCGCTGATCCAGTGTGAGTATGCCCACGCAATGGGTAACTCGCAGGGTGGTTTCAAAGCCTACTGGGACCTGATCCGTAAATATCCGAAGTATCAGGGTGGATTTATCTGGGACTTTGCGGACCAGTCCGTCCGTTGGAAAAACAAAGACGGTGTTGAGATTTACGGTTACGGCGGCGACTTCAATCCGTACGACGCTTCCGACCAGAACTTCTGTGATAACGGTCTGATCAGTCCCGACCGTGTTCCCAATCCGCACATGTATGAGGTGGGTCATAGCTATCGGTCTATCCTGACGACTCCCGCTGATCCTGAAAGCGGAGAGGTCAGTATCTATAACGAGAACTTCTTCCGCGATCTTTCCGCCTATTACATGGAATGGCAATTGCTGGCCGACGGTGAGGTTGTCCGAACCGGCGTGGTGAATGAGCTGAAAGTGGCTCCCCAGCAAACGGTTAATATCAGGCTGGATATTCAGGCCGCGGATATCTGCAAAGAGAAAGAGTTGCTGCTCAATGTGGCCTACAGATTGAAGAAAGCGGAAACACTTCTTCCTGCCGGATATGCGGTGGCAAAGGATCAGATAACGATCCGTCCGTATACGGCGCCTGAACTTGAATTGAAGAATGTTGCGGGAACGAACCTGGCGGTAGTCGCTCCGTCGGTTAAAGATAACGACCGCAATTATCTGATTGTTGAAGGCGTCCCGTTCGTTCTTAACTTCAGCAAGTGGAATGGCTTCCTGTGCAAATATCAGGTGGAAGGCCGTGAACTTATTCATGACGGCGGACAGCTTACGCCGAACTTCTGGCGCGCTCCGACAGATAATGATATGGGTGCGAACCTGCAGAACAAATACCGCGCATGGTTGAATCCGGAAATGAAACTGACCTCCCTGAAGCATGAATCGGCAGACGGGAGGATTATTGTAAACGCAGAATATGACATGCCTTCCGTATCGGCAAAGCTCTCGTTGACGTATGTTGTCAATAATCAGGGCGCGGTGAAGGTCACTCAAAAGATGACGGCCGACCAAACGGCCGAAGTCTCCGATATGTTCCGTTTCGGTATGCAGATGCAAATGCCTCAGGAGTTTGACAGGATCGACTACTACGGACGCGGGCCGATGGAGAATTATTCCGACCGTAACCATGCGGCCGGCCTTGGCCGTTACCGCCAGACCGTAGCCGAACAGTTCTATCCTTACATCCGTCCTCAGGAAACCGGAACGAAAACCGATGTCCGCCGGTGGAAACAAATAAACGCGGGAGGTTACGGATTGCAGTTCGTGGCCGGTGCTCCTTTCTCTGCTTCGGCATTGAACTTCAGCATCGAGTCGCTGGACGACGGAACACGCAAGCATCAACGCCATTCACCCGAAGTGAAACCGGCGGACTATGTAAACCTGTGCATCGATAAAGTGCAAATGGGCTTAGGTTGTGTAAACAGTTGGGGAGCGTTACCACTCGAACCATATCGCATACATCACGGTGATCATGAGTTTAGCTTCGTGATGGAACCGCTTCGGTAAGTAGGAGTTGAGCGTTGGGGGGGTACCCAAAAGGTAACCCTTTGGGTATCCCCCAACGGAAAGACAGGCATGGAGAACACCTGCCTCACATGGGACTCATATTAAATCCAGTTTCATATTGCAATTAAAGTATTCATCTCCTTTGAAGCTGGCATACCCTTCGTCCAACTTATCGAACCCCAACCGCGAATAGAACGTTACATTCTCAGGGAGTTGAGTGGTTAAACCAACCGTTCTGCAGGTGGGATTTGAATCTATAAGCCGTTGAATAGCCTTTTTTAAAACATAAGTACCTACTCCTGCGCCTCTGTATTCTTTCTTTATGACGACCATAGAGAGGTAATGATATTCAGGTATCCGGATCGATTCCGCCAGCAACTTCCTGTTGTAGCTGTCTAAGCTAAGCATCCGGGTCAGTGGGTTCATTCCGAACCTGGATATAAAAGAAGGAAGGCCGATCTTTGTATAAACGGAGAGCGGCCTCTTTACGCCTTCCGGTGGTATCAGGGTGTATGTTCCGATGATCCTTCCTGTATTTCTTTCTCTGGCAACCCTTGTCAGGACTTGCTTTTGATTAAGGATAAGGAGATTGGTTCTGAATAGCCAGAACAGGCCCTCTTCGCGTTGCTCCTTCTTTTTGAAGATGATGGAATAGGCCGGATTTGTTTTAAAAGCGCCGGTCAGGATACCGGCGACTTCGTGAATGTCCGTCCGTTGCAGCCGGTCGATAGTGGGTTCATCCATGGGTTAATCCGGGTTTGCCTGAAGCTCCTGTAAATATCTGCCATTCTTTTCGATGAAGGCGTCACACTCATCGTACAGTTTGTGAACTTCGCCCGCAGGAAGCGACTTCCTCTTCCTCCATCTTTCAATCCTTCCGTACAGGGCGTCGAACATCCGGGTTTCCAGCTCCTCCGCCTGTTGCATGTATCCGTTTCCATTCCGGTTGAACAGCAGTTCCCAGTTGAAGTAATTCTCGGTATTCATCCCCCGGCGGTAACTGTACACGTTGCGGCGGAGCGTATCTGCCGCATCACACAGCGGGCAATGCCGCGTACCTTTCTCAACCGTCAGCAAACGCGGGAGCTTCTTCTCCGCGCCGCTCGCCCATACCGGCACGGCCGGAGTTACGGGAGGATAACCGATGACCGTCCACATCGTGGTGAACGACGCATGTTCGTCCGGCCTTACTCCCTGAATAACGACGGCGCAGGAGGAACTCCGGCGTGCAATGAAATCCTGTTCCACGAACCAGCCGGTAGACTGAGGCTTGTTGAAGCGTCCGTCCTTCAGGTCGATGCCCAGCAACGGGTTGCGAAACGAACGGGAGAGGGTGGAGAATAGCCACTGCGGGGTGACTTTTCCGGTCGCGGAAGCGGTGAAGAGCTTTTCCAGGGCTTCCTGATAGCGCACATATCCTGCACCTTCGTTCAGTTTCCCGCTAAACGAATAATTTGAACGGACAATGAATCCATGAGGGGCGACGTCCGGGTCGTTCACATCATATTCCCTGTACTCCGTACTGTTCACCTCGAAATAGAAACCGTTTCCCTGCGCGTCGATCACTCCGTAGTTGGTCCGTACGTTCATGGGGCGGCTAAGCGTATCCAGATAGTGACGGAATTCGGCAACGGTGGCGCAGATCTCCAAAGCGCGTTTCATGACTGCTCCGTTACGTTTGGAACTTCCTTCGCCCTCTTCCTCCGTCAGATTGTAGGAGAGGGTATTCATGATGGCGAAGCCGGCTTCGTTTGTTCCTGTCCAGATGGAGCGAGGATCTTCCGCATAGCCGGTTACGGCCACATAGCCGTATTTCTCACCCTTCATGTAGCGCACGCAGTTCAGCAAATCGCTCGTGTCGCGGTTCTTCCATAAAAGGGGACGTCCGTCGGGGGTTACCTTGCCGGAGATAACGGCAGAGGTGCAGGCATTGGCAGTATCCGAGAATGTCGCCAGCACAATGCCTGTCAATAGAAGTAATGTCTGTTTCATATTTCTTTCTTTTTAATGAACCATCCTTTGAGCCGTGCAATCAGGAATACCGAAACGGCGGCCGCCAGGCAAACAAAAGAGAACGTCAGCCCGTATCCTGCACAGAAAGCGGCGGGGGCGAACGTTATCAGCGATATTTCCACCGGCGCTATGAAAAGGTAGGCCAGTGCATAGTTGTCTAACGTGCGGCTCCGCATCCCGGGGTCTACCACACGCAGCAGGGCGATGCCCATCGCCATCGTTCCGGTGAACCATCCCCACGTGAAAAGGGCTTTCTCGAACCAACCCTCCCGCATCAACCTGCGCGCCGCAAAGATCACGTACAGCAGGGTGAATATCAATCCCGTGAGCAGCAGTATGCTGAGCGGAACGATGTATTCCACCACGACCGACAGTTTGATGGATGCTATGCCGAACGCTACCAGCAGGTCCGTGAACGTCCCGCTGATATGTCCCACTGTTTGCGGGCAGACGTAGTCGCTGACCTGCGTGTGGTCGAATATCCTCTTGACGAGCAATCCCACGATGAACGCGCAACTGAATACCGGCAGTTCGAAGCCCGCCGCCATGCAGGAGACCAGTTTGCTGACGCCATAGCCGCCCAGTGCGATAGCCGCAACCACAATCAGGTTGAACGTCAGCGAATCGATAGAGATGGAGGAACAGGACGACCGGCCCATGCTTTCGCGCTTCCCGTCCGGAAGCAGGCCGGTGCGCAGTTCGTGCGGAAGGTCGTTGTAGCTGGCCAGGAAAGAGGTATAGCGTCTTTTTGTTCCCCATTTCACGACGACCAGGCCGATGATGACGGCCGCCACGATACCTGCGGTGGCTGCCGTCATGGCAAGCGTCAGTATCTCGTCATAGCCCAGCTTGGCGAACGATTGCCCGATGGCGGCGGCCGTTCCGTGTCCGCCGCAGTAACCGCCGGGCATGGTGATGCCGAATCCCGGACTGAGTGGCCAGAACCTGTTCAGCGCCAGCAGGCCCAGCAGGCCGCCCAATGCCCATTGCAGCAACATTCCCGCCTGTGAGTACGCCCACATGCTGCCCACGGCCGCTCCTTCTCCTTTCACTTTCTGTGAGGTGAGCGGCAATGCGCCGAAGATGAACGCAATCAGGATACCGGCGTAAACGCCCGTCTGCGTGGAGAGCGGAATCACCCCGAAACCGTTCGGCCCCAGCGCCAGCCCCAGGAAACCTGCCAGCAGGCTGGGCGGGATGAAGAGCTTCTGAATAAGTTTTATCTTGACCCTCATCAGCTTGCCTGCCAGCAGGAGCAGCGAGATGACGCCCACGTCGACGAACAGCGTCCACGGTGTAAAATCGTTCATAGCTATCGGGGTTAAGTTACATGCATTGGTTAAAGAACAGCGCATTCATGAACAGCTTGCCTGTCCCGAAGAAATAGGAACGGAAGTTCATGTCGTCGGCAAATACAATGACCATTCCGCTCTTGAAAGGTTTGGCAAAGACGGCCGGAGTATCTTTCAGCCGTTTTTGGTTGGCGGCGGAGAGGAAGCCCGTCAGTAGCGGACTGGAGGTGTAGTGCTACGGCGACACATACGGGCTGTCGTCTTTCCGGAAGACCAGGGTTCCGTTCATCATCACCGCTATCTCGTCCTGGTCGAGTCCCCAGGCCAGCGGATGGGTTTTGTCGAGGCTGCAATTCAGAATCACGCCGTCGATGCTTCTTCCCGCATCGGCTTTCGCCTTGTCTGCGAACGGGCGGTAGGCCGTGGCGGCGTTGGCTTCGGCGGCGTTGGCTTCGGTAGCGTTTCCGGTCGCCGTACCGTCAGTCCCGGCGCTATCGCTCTCCATGTCCTTCGTATCCACAGCGGCGCTCTTGGTCTCCGCGGCGGCGCTCTTGGTCTTCAGGGAGAGGATGCCCGCTCTGTCTACCCATTCGTAGGCCTTTCCGGTGGCGATAAGCGTACCTCCGGCAGCCACCCAGTCTTTCAGGGCGGCTTCGCTTGTCTTGTCCGGCGCCGGCAGTCCGTTTGCCATGACGACCACGTTGTATGCCTGCAGGTCTTTGGCCGAAAGCTGCCTGTTCTCTATCAGCACGGGGCGCATCTGGAAACGCTTGTCCAGCAGGAACCATATTTCACCCGAATCGGGGATGCCCATGCCGCGCCCCACAAGTATGGCTACTTTGGGCTGGGCAAGAGGCTTGAAGGCGGGGCTTCCCATATCCACGTCGGGCATAAGCGCCGTGGTTGCCGAATAGATATCCACACCTGTGGCCTTTGCCAGCTCAACCAGGGTATTGTATAGTTCGTCCGGAGAGAGCGTCTGGTTCTGAACCAGCGCCTGAAACGTTCCGTACCCCATCTTTTTTTCCACGTCGCCGGAGCGGAACAGGAACGGGCGGCTGCCAGCGCTGACGCGGACGCCTTTCCGCTGAAGCTCGTAGGCCACTTTCGGCGCATAGAACTCCGTGTTTTCAAACACGTAGCCCACTCCGCTCTTGCCGCCGATGACCTTTCCCACAGGGAAGAGGTTTTCTTCCACCTTGTCGCCCGGCAGCCCGGCGGCGCTCTTTACGGGGAGGTATCTCAGGTTGAAAGCGTGCGGGAACGTCCATGTGGAGATGTCGTAGAACGTGCTGTCGGGATATTCCAGGCAGTTCTCCATCAGCGTCTTCACCATCGTGCTATACTTTTGCACCACGGGAATGACGTAGGCGTCTGCCGCCTTGAACGACTGATAATCTTTTGCCAAACGATAGACGTCTATATGATGACGGGCCATGTTCTCCAGAAAATGGAAAGCGACGGACTTCGACCCCCGCGTGTCGAACACGTATCCCTGCACGGCTTCCTTGCGGGCATCGGCGGCGGAACGTTCGTAATACTCTTTCTGATAGGCCAGCAGGCGGAGGCGCATCTCTTTGGCGGCTACGAGCGTGGCATGCGAGGCCAGCGCCTGATTGCGTACCGTCCAGCCGAAAGACCATTCCCCGTTGGGCGTCTGCCGCAGATGCCCGCGGGTGGAACCTTGCTCGTAGAGCAGGCAGACGGAGCCGTGTATATCGCCATACGCCGCCCCTTTACCGTAATAGAAATCGTCGTAGCCTTCTTTGGAATAGTAGGTGACGCCTATCCGGTCAAGAGCCTTGGCCGTATACGAGGATATTTCCGCCGTCAGGTCCTGGTTGAGCTGCGTGGTGAGCGGATGTGTCCGTTTGGGATGTCCGGGACTGAAATAGTAGGGGCGCGTAGCGCCCTGTTCGTGCTGGTCGGCTACGACATTGGGCAACCAGTGGAAATAAACGTTCAGTCCGTTGATGCCTTCGGGATGCTGCGCCATCAGCCAGTCGCGGTTGCAGTCCGCCCAGTAATGGTTGGTGCGGCTCGACGGCCAGGGCTCTGTGAACTCGCGCGATTTCAGGTCGCTTACGTCCGTCAGGCTGCGGGAGGAGTTCACCCACGAGGCGAAGCGGTTGACGCCGTCGGGGTTGGCTCCGGGCGTCATCACCACCACCTCGTTCTTCAGCAACTCGTCTATCTCGCTTCCCTGGGCGGCCGCCAGATAATAGGCCACGGCTAATGAGGCGTTCACGCCTGAGGCTTCGTTGCCGTGGATGCAGTATATGAGGTTCACCACTACGGGCATCTCCTCCAGCGACAGGCTTCCCGACCGGCTTACGTCGCTCAGTTTCAGGTGTTCCTCCCTGATGCGACCGATGTTCCGCTGGTTTTCGGCGGAGGTGAACACTACTTCCAGGAACGGCCGGCGCTGGTAGGTGCGTCCCGTCTCCCTGACGGTGACACGGTCGCTGCATGCCGCCAACGTCTTCATATAATCCGCCACCTGCCCCCAGTCTGCGTGCTGCTGTCCGATTTGGAAACCGAGGATGCTTTCCGGGGTGGGTATTTGCGGGTTGTAGGTCTGGTTGCCCTGAGGCAGGAAGTACGCCAGGTCGTAGGCGTACGTTCCAGGCTGCGGTTGTGCAACGGCGCCTGTTACCGGAAGCGCCGTCAGCAGGCAGAGGAGGAGGTATTTCTTCATATTCACATGTTTATTTGTTCAAAGATAAGTATATTTATATGAATAGCTAAAAAGAAGTGCTATTCTTCTGGGAGATCATATCCAGTATCGGTGCAGTGTATCCATCGAACTTGCCCCGCTTTCTGCCATACCCCGTTGTGAGTAGTTCCTATTCCACCAAGTCCATAATAGCATACTCTCAGTTCTATATCATGCATTATGTTAGGGGGCGGTATTCCAATACCACTAGTATCGAAAAAGACCGGCTCCTCTCCACTGAAAGTGTATGGCAACGTAAGTAATACTACCTGATCGCTTCTTCTTACAATTCTTGCTTGATACCTGATTTGCTGCAGCAACGGGCGATATGCTTCGTTCAACACTGAAAAGCGGAATTTATTTTCATCACCAATACTGTTTGTACACCAATCGGGTTCCTCGCTGTCCCAAGGATCACCATAAATCGATTCTACTTCATGGTAACTCGTAACTTCTTCTGCACCAATATATTCACCGCAAATAAATCTTTTCAGAACTGAAAAGATAATCAGAGAATTTTTTTCAATATCTATCTGTAACCAGCCTTCATTATCAAAATAAGAAGTAGGATCTGCTGTTACGGTAATTGTGCTGCTTGATGCACTCGCAGTAAGTCCATAAGAAGTTTGCATGTCGACAGTTGCCCCTACTGGAAGATTTTGTATCTGAAAAGTGGCAGTGGAATAGAATGTAGCAGGGCCAAATACGGAAATGTATTGGAATCTATTACCTACACCAACAGCATGCCATGCATTGGTGACAGCCATTTCTTCGGAAGAATAAACGCCGTACAAATCTGTGGCAGCACTTATAGTTGCATTCCTGAATTGGGCGTAATTAGCATAAGATGTGAGATAAGATGTTTCTGCTTTATATGCAATTGCTGCGGCTTTAGTTATGCCTATTCCTGCAACGCTGTATACATTATTCAAATCGTTGGTTCCGTTACCGCCTTGAGACAATAGAAAAAACCAGAAATTGCCAACTCCACTGTTGAGGTGAGCATCTGCATTACTATTCCATGAGCTGGTGTCATACGTATCCGGCTGTCCGAACAAGTTTGGATTAGATAAACTACGACTTGCAGAACCCGTATCTTCTCCGAGCAACCACACATTTTTGCTAAGCCCATAAGTTATGTTCACATAGTTTTCAACACATGCGGCCCAAATATCACTCAGACTTTCGTTGATAGCGCCAGATTCTCCAGAATTTGGTAATCCTGCTGTAGCTTCACATACCCCATGAGCAAATTCATGTGCACATATATCAAGTGTTGTCAATGGAGAGTTTGTCCCATATCCATACACCATCCGATGATCTTGCGGACTCCAGAAAGCGTTATCTGAAGTTCCAAGTCCCAGACCATACATATTTGCATTAACATAGCCCCATATCGCTCCTCCATTGCCATCCCAACTATTCCGATTATGTACTTGCTTAAAATAGTCATATACCATCTCAGCTCCCCAATGCGCGTCAAGTGCTGCATTATCTCTATTTGCATTATTATATTCTGCAGCGGTCCAATTGTTGTCGTTATCAACAAAATCTGTTGCATTATTAAAATTTACGCCCCAATGCATGTTATATGTCTGAATCGGTGTGTTCATCCTTGTTTCCTTAAGCCGGAATCCTCCGTTGTATGAATCAGTTGTGATGATTCTTGTTCCACTGTAACGTGTAGCAGCTGTTCCTGAAGCATTACTATAGAAAATACGCGATTCTATATTCACTATTTCTCCAGTTATAGCATCTACCCAGACATAATTACTGCTCATCGGTTTATGTGCATAAACGCTGAACTTATATGCCAAACAGTATTTTGAATTGGTATTCAGTCTGTCTTTTACAACTACCAATTCTCCTTTAGGATAAAAAGTATCTCCATAATGCTCTTTTATCCATACTTCTTCTTCCGGTACTTGCCATTTATAAATTTCTGCACCGGTATATTTCAAGGCATATTCTAAAGCTTCTTGTTCCGAAAGTTTTGCGTTGATATCCAAATCACCAACCCACTCAAAGACTCCAAGTATCGACCTAATACTGTCTCTTGTGGCGTGAACACTAAATTCTCCACCCTCTACCTTGATGCCTTTGTAATATTGTTGATAAAATGTATGTGTAGAGTTATTATCATCCTTTATCTCTTTTCGCTTTGTTGAGAGTTTCCATTCATCAACTTCTCTTACTTCTGGCTGGATTTTCTTTAACAATTCAGGTGCATTCGTTATAGGAATAACCGTGTCCGTTGCGAATCTTGCAAAAGACACATGGTTACGCTCATCCGTTTCTTCTTGAATAAGTTTGGTTTGTCCCCAAATATTTGCTGTTCCACATAACAGCAAGGCTAAAATTTGAAATACAGTTCTCATCTTGATTATTTTTTATGGGTAAGTGTATGTTCTATCATCTTTCCATATCAGTTTCTCATGTGTGCGTTTCTCAAAGAAATCAGTACACCGGCCGTCACCCTTTCCTGTGAAGCCGCCGCCGGAGTAGCATATCACCCGGCAGTCTTTACCATACAGTATGCTGTGGATTTCGTAATCATGCTGCGGAATAAAATAGACCGTTTCTCCGTTGTAGCGATAGCTCCAGATCTCAGTCGGAGGGGTTCCACACGGGAGTCGACTTTATTTCCTCTATCATATCAACAATACAAGGCGGAATCTCGTCTGTATCGTCATTCTTCCCGCAGGAGAAACATCCTGCTATAACCAGTAGCAATACGGCTGACTTCAATATTGTTTTCATACGTTTTCTTCTGTGTTTTTAATAAGTATTTTCTCTATATCCGCTAATTTCTTAAGTATTTTTATGAAAAGAAAACGGTGATTAATAAATCACACGTGTTATCGGCATCCCACCGACCGAAGAGGAGCTAACTTGTAAGTATGTTTTCTTCATCGTGATCGTGGTGGAGGCTATTGGTCAGGCGTTCTTCAACTTTTATACCGAAAGACTTTCAATAGAGCTGTTGAAAGCCTTTCGGTAACTCATCTCTTACGGGTTCTGTTCACAAAGCGGGTTGCTGTCTATCACGTCCTGGTGGAACTTGAACTGCCACTCCACGTGTCCGGCTTCCCTGTATCTGGCGGCTTCGCCGATGACTGTTCCATCGCCGTACATGTTGAAGTTCGAGGCTTCCGGATCCCAGTTGGTGAGCACAAAGGTGGCGGTTCCGGAGCCGGCAATGGTTGGCCACCAGCCCTTGTTGTATCCATCGCGTGGAGCAGGCCCGCGGTCGAGCGGCATGTTCAGCCGTTTCAGGTCGAGGAAACGGAAGCCTTCGCCCCAGAGTTCCACGCGGCGCTGAACCATGATCTCGTCTATGAGTGCCTGGCCGGTCTTGGTGGAGAGCGTGTAGGCCGGGTCGCGGCGCTTGGCCAGCGGGTAGAGAGCCTGTGCCGCTTTACTGTTTTCACCGGCGCGGGCATAGCCTTCCGCCTGAATGAGCATCATTTCAGGCAGGCGCATGAATGGTACGTTGCCGAAGGTGGCATTGGGGTCGGCCAGCAGGTATTTATTGGCCATATAGTTGGCTACGCGGGCATTACCGCCAATGGAGTACTGCGGACGGGCTGTCGCCCACGTGCTTTTGTCCGCCGCACGGGGAAACCAGACGCCTTTGCGGACGTCGGTGGGGCTGATCTTGTCGTACAGCAGGTTGTAGATGGCGCGGGGCGTGTTGCCGTTGTACGAGCGGAAGTTGTTCGACATGTATTCGTGGAAAGAACGCAGGGTGGCGATCTGTTCCGCCACTTTGTTCGATCCCCACAGCCATTCGGTGTTCGAGGCGTCGCTGAAGCGGTCTTGCGTGGTGATGTAGGTGTCGTCCTGCAGTTTGGCTCCGGACTGATCTACCACCAGTTTCGCCATATCGGCGGCTTCCGCCCAGCGGCTCTGCGCCAGCAGCACGCGGGCTTTCAGCCCGCGGGCGATGTGCACGTGGATGTGCGACTTGTTGGGTCGTTCCACGGTGGTTTCCGCCAGCAGACGGATGGCTTCGTCCAGGTCGTCATTCACCTTGGCGTATACTTCTTCCACGGTGGAGCGGGCTTTATGACCCATGTCGCCGTCGCTGCGCATCACCACGCCTAATTGGGTATTATTACCGCCTTCGTGGTAGCGTTCGGCCCAGAGCTGTACGAGGTAGAAGTAGCCGAAGGCGCGGTAGAACAGGGCCTGGCCCTTGATATTGCTCTTTTCGTTGTCGGGGCCGGTGGCGTTGTCGATGTTGTCCATCACCATGTTGGCGTTGGACACGAAGTAGTAGAGCAGTCTGAAGAAATGCAGCAGGTGTCCCGAACCGCTGTAGTTGCGGTGGGTCACCCATTTGGCTTCGCTTTGGTACTGTGCATTGGAGTAAGTGTATACCAGGTCTTCGCCCAGCATATCCATCCATATCATGATCATTTCGAAGCCGCCGCGGGGGGCTGTGCCGCTCAGGTCTTGCGTCCACATCAGTTTATGCAGGCCGTTGATGGCCAGCATGGCGTTCTTCGTGTCGGTGAATACGAGGCTCTCGTCGATGTCCTGAGTGGACCTTGTTTCGAGGAAGTCTTCGCTGCATCCGCTCATCAGCAGAGATAGCAGCAGTATGGATATTATCTTTGTTTTCATACGTTCCGTTTATTAAAAGGTAAGATTAAGACCCAGGGATATGACTCTCGCCGGGAGGTATACGTCGGCATTGCCGGCATAGCCCGAGAAGATGTTCTTGCGGGGGTAGATGCCCTGGCGTTTGGTAAAGAGCAGCATGTTGTCGCCCGACGCGTAGACGCGCAGTCCCTGCACGCTGTACTTGGCGAGCCATTCGCGGGGAATGTCGTAGGTCAGGGTGGCATTGGCCAGTTCCAGCATGTCCGAGCTGATCAGCCAACGGGTAGAGCTGCCGGCGTAGAGGTCGGTGTTTCCGAACTCGATGCGGGGCACGTTGGTGATGTCGCCAGGCTGTTGCCAGCGGTTCAGGATATCCACGTGACGGGTAGAACCCAGCAGGGCCGATCCGTAGGCTTCGGTCATAAGGCTGTTGTAGCCCGTGTCATATAGCTGTCCGCCCAGTTGGTAGTTGAACAGCAGGCTGAGCGTGAGTCCTTTCCACGACAGGCTGGTGGAGATGCCTCCCGATACGTCGGGCATGGAGTTGCCGCTCCAGTCGCGGAGCGCTTCGTCAAGTTCCGTCGTGTAGGTTTTGCCGTCTACCTCCACCAGATACGTGGAGGTACCGGCTTCAATCACGGCCGGGTCGGGCACGTAGATACTGTTGCCGGTAGCGGGGTCTACACCCGCCCATTGGCGGAGGTAGAACTCGTAGCGCGAGTGTCCCGCCTCTATCCGGTGGGGGAGTTCGTTGTAGGGGTCCACCGGCAGTTCAGTGATCTTGTTTTTCAGGAACGTGGCGTTCAGCCCCAGCGTCCATACGAAGTCGGCGGTCTTGATCACCTTGCCGTTAAGGTCTATCTCCACGCCGCGGTTGTACATCGATCCGGCGTTGGCGTAGGCATAGGTAAATCCGGCGTCTACGGCTTGCGGTATCTCGAAGAGCAGGTTGCTCGACTGGCGGTTGAAGAACTCAACCGAACCCGTGAGGCGGCTCTTGAACAATTCGAACTCAATGGCGGCGTCGATGCTTTGCGACTTCTCCCACCGGAGGCTCTTGTTGCGAATGTACTGATCCTGGATGTATCCGGCTTCCAAGCCGTTGGGCGAGAGAACGTACATGGTCTGCCAGCCGTAGTAGGTGTCGATGTTGTCGTTTCCCACCTCTCCGTAGGAAAGGCGCAGCTTCAGCAGGTCGATGAAGGTGAAACGTTTCATGAACGCCTCCTCATCGATGCGCCAGCCTGCGCCAATGGAGTAGAAGTTCCCCCAGCGTGCGTCCTTGTAGAAGCGCGAAGTGCCGTCGCGACGGTAGGAGGCCGACAGGAAGTAGCGGCTGGCATAGTCGTAGTTGATGCGCGCCAGGTATCCCTCCGTCTTGTAGGTGTGCGTATAGCTATTGCCACCGGTCAATTTGCTGTAGTTGCCGAACTCGTAGTTGCCGTTGTCTATGTTCATGCCTTCCTTTTCGCTGTACAGGTAATTGTATTCATAGTCGTAGCTTTCGTGACCCACTAATGCGTCCGTGTGGTGGTCGCCGAAGTCTTTGGCGTACGACAGCAACTGGTTGAACGTCCAGGTGGTGGTAAAGATGTTTGTCTTTGATGAAGTCACCGTTTCCTGGTTGTTCTTTTCGGGGTAATAGACGCTGGCGTTGTTTTTCAGATAGGCATTGGCGCCCACGGCTCCGTTCACGGTGAACTTGAAACCGTCGAGGAAACGCACTTCGGCGTAGGCCTTGGCGTTGATGGTGTTACGCTTGTAGCCCTCGTACCTGTTCTGCAGCTCGATGGCGGGATTGTTTCCACCAATATAGTCCCGACCGTCAAGTTGTCCGAAGTCATACTGTTTCTGTCCGTACTCATCCAGCAGGTATGCCTTTGTGTCGGGGTCGTGCCGGTGGATGGGATAGATCGGGCCGATGTAGCGCGTAAAGCGGAACGGGTTGCCGTTGGTGTTGCTGCCCTCGTCCTGGTTACCGTAACTATTGCTCAGGTTGGTCGAGAGGTTTCCGCCCACCTTCAGGAAGTTGGTGATCTGCGAGTTGACGTTGGTATTCATCGTGTAGCGGTCGAATCCGGATCCGATGATGTACCCTTTTTCCGTCAGGTAGCCCACGGACAGGTAGTAGTCGGATTTCGTTCCGCCCCCGCTGATGTTCATGCCTATATCGGTACGGTTTCCCGTCTGCTGGATGGCGTCCACCCAGTTGGTATCGTCGGCCCACATGAACCGGGCGTTGTGGTTGAGTTTCCCGTATTCGTCCACCACCTGATCGTCGGGCACGTTAAACGGGTTGTATTTCAGATTACTTGTTATCAGGTTTTGAGCGGCGTTCTGCCCGGCAAGTACAGGGTCCATGTCGCCTATCACCAGTTTGTTGCGCGCGTTTTCCCAATACACCGTCAGGAAGTCCGCCACGCCCAGCGTCTCGTAATCGGCCGTCTGCCGGGTGGTGACGCCCTGGTTCACTTTCACGTTTACGGTCAGCTTGTCTTTGCTGCCCGTCTTGGTCGTTATCAACACAACGCCGTTGGCTGCCCGCGCGCCATACAAGGCGGCCGATGAAGCATCCTTCAATACGGATATACTCTCGATATCCCCCGGATTGATGCTGCTGATACTGTTGTCGTAGGGCATTCCGTTCAGTACGATCAGCGGGGTGTTGGTAGCAGAGATGGAACCAAGCCCGCGTATATAAATGGACGGTTCCGAACCCGGTTGTCCGTTGGAGGAGCTCACCTGCACGCCGGGAGTCGCTCCAAGCAGCGCGGAGGTGACGGTTGTCACCGGACGGGATTCAATCCTGTCGCTCTTCACCAAGCCGGCCGATCCGGTGAATGAACTCTTTTTCATCGTACCGTAAGCCACCACCATCACTTCGTCCAGTACTTTTGAATCGCCTTCCAGATAGACAATCATCTGTTGTCTGACAGGAAGGGTCTGCGAGGCCATTCCTACATAAGAAACAGTGATCGTTTTAGCGTCGGCCGGAACATTGTTCAACGTGAACCCGCCTTCCATATCGGTAGAGGTACCGATCGTTGTGCCACTTACAAGGATGCTTGCTCCGACTACGACGTCGTTGTCTTCTTTCGAGAGCACTTTGCCTGTTATCCTTCTCGTTTGTTGCATTATCCCGTTTTCTTCTGATGAGGCA
>JAIRNG010000095.1 GCA_031258135.1 Mediterranea sp. (in: CFB group bacteria) | reverse complement strand
AGCTGCCTGCAAAATCGGAAAGATTGGCGATCTGACTAAATATCTCAACGTAATATTCAAATAAGTCAACGACTTATTGAATTATTACGTTGACTTATTGAATTATTACGTTGACTTATTGAATTATTACGTTGACTTATGTTTTTCAATCGTCCGTCAAACACTTCCGGCGGTCGGCGTAAACCTAAGAAATGGATTTTAAATACGCCGGTCAGTCATTTTCTCCTTAATTCCGGTTATTAGGCGTAAGTTGTTGATAATGAAGATTTTAATAGATATATCCTCTCGCAAAAGCGTGGGACTTGTGGGACTTCTGTGGGACTTTTTTCGAAAGTCCCACACGCCATAACACCATGTAAATCAAACAGTTAACAGGCCTCTGTGGGACTTTCGGGACTTTTTGAACAAAAAAAACGCTATGTAGGGGATAGCAAAATGAAATAGGCAGTACGCTGAGCGTACTGTAATTGTATAGGGAAAGAGTTAAAGCCCGAATACGATTATACAACAAAATAGGGAACACAACTTCATGTATTCCCTATCATCCGGTACACCCTCAGGGATTAAATTATTATTTTAAATCATTGATAATCAGACATTTATTTTGTAAATGTTTATTTTAGTAGAAAGTAGGTAGATTCTTTCCCCTCAACTGTAAGATTTAAATCCGATTGGCTTACGTGGTTTGTTCTCTACCTGCAATTCCGCCAGCGTCCGGTTAATGAGTTCAAGTTGCATCCGCGTGTCCTCGTTTATGTCGTTGTAATCTGCGAACACCTCTTCAATGTATGATTTTAGTTTTTCCATTTGGCTTTCTAATTGCATTACTCTATCAGCCGGTTTAGCTATTAAATGCCTAACAGCAACAAATGCACGCATGATACCTCTATTCACTTCAATAGCAACATCACTATTAAGTATACTCGAAAGCATGGCTATACCCAATTCTGTGAAGACAAATGGCATGTATTTGACGTTGCCTCCTCTACCTTTGTTCAAGGTCACAATTTGTGACCTTGAAAGTTCTTCTTTGGTTAATTCAAACATAAAATCATCACCTTCAAATCGCTTTAGATTACGTCTAACAGACTGTTTGAGAACTTTTGTTTCAATTCCGTACAATTCCGCAAGGTCATAGTCCAGCATCACCTTGTATCCGCGTATCTCGTATATCTTACTCTGAATGAGTTCTAATTGCATATTCGTTGTTACTTTATCTTTACGTTGCTAAAGATGCTGTCCATGATAAAGGTATGCTCATGGAGTATTAATACTCCGAGTTTGTTCGGCGCACGAAAAGAGTGTTTAATTTCAAAGCAAGGGGCACCCTTAAAGTACACTCTCAGGGACTCGAACCCTGGACCCATTGATTAAGAGTCAATTGCTCTACCAGCTGAGCTAAGAGTGCATATTTCCTGTTTGCGGTTGCAAATGTAACGGATTCGTTTTATTCCGCCAAATGAAATGAATGTTTTTATTTGCTTTTCGCTCCGGTTTACTCCAACAGATAAAGTTCCGATGGCGTGTTCCGCTTCAGAGCGAACAGTTGCACATCTTTCCCCACAACAATACCTTTGTTTTTCAGCTTCCATTCTACCGTTTTGCAGGCTAACTCAGGATGATTATTGTCTTTACTCAGGTGGCAAAGCCAGATATATTTCAAATCCTCCGTTATATTCTCAGCCAGGAAGTTTGCGGCCGCCAGATTACTCAGATGCCCGTTCTTACCGGATATCCGTTGTTTTAAATATGCCGGATATACTCCCGCTTTGAGCATTTCTTCATCATAGTTTGCTTCAAGAATCAGATAGTTCGCTTTATTGATGTATCGGGCGGCAAGCGGAGTGATCTCACCTATATCCGTTACAAAGGAAAAGAAGCGTCCGTTCACTTCAATGCAATAGCCCACATTATCCGTACCGTCATGAGGTACTTCAAAAGATGTGATGCGGAACGGCCCGCATTGCACAGGCGCTTCTTTCTCCAGATACCGGACGGAATCACACAGTTTCTCCGTCACGCAATAGCTCTTATTTATCCCTTCATGAATGAGCGCAGTGGCATAAACAGGGATATGCAGTTTTTCACCGAGATGTCCTACCGCCTTGATGTGGTCTGCATGGTCATGCGTTACAAAAACTCCTTGAATGGATTGCATCGGGATACCTGCATCTTTCAGATGCTTCTTTATCGTACGGATGCCAATACCCGCATCTATCAATATTCCGTACCCTCCATGGCCTAAGTAATAGCAATTGCCGCTACTGCCGCTCGCCAGGCTCATGAATTCCACTTTCACGGTCTTGTCTGTCGGATTGTTTGTCGTAGACTGTGGCATAATGACCGCAAAGATAAATAAAAAGAGGAGAATATGGTCAAATCCGGATTCTCCTCTATCAATTATTTGTGGCAAATCACATTAAAATTCAAAAAATGTCTTAGCGTTATTGTACGAGATATCTTCAATCATCTGATTTACGCGTTCTATTTCAGATACAGGGATTTCACCATGCTCTACATCACGCCCCACAAGATTACACAGTGTACGACGGAAGTACTCATGACGAGGGTAGGACAGGAAAGAGCGCGAATCGGTCAACATTCCGACAAAGCGGCTTAACAGGCCTAATACGGAAAGGGCGTTCATCTGTTTCTCCATGCCGTCTCTCTGATCCAGGAACCACCATCCCGAACCGAACTGAATCTTTCCGGGAACCGTGCCGTCCTGGAAGTTACCCAGCATCGTAGCGATCACTTCATTGGCGCACGGATTAAGGTTATATAAAACCGTCTTAGTCAATTTATCATTGGCGTTCAGGCGATCCAGGAACTTGGACATGGCCTTTGCCGTTGTAAACTCGCCGATAGAATCGAATCCGGTGTCAGGGCCTAACCGTTTGAACATCTTACTGTTGTTGTTACGGATAGCGCCGTAATGGAATTGTTGCGCCCATCCTTTTTCCCAATCCATCTCTCCGAAAACAACCAGCATAGCCGATTTGAATTTCAGGATTTCTTCCTGAGTCAATGCCGTTCCGCCATACACCTTATTAAATATAGCTTTAATTTCAGCATCCGTATAGTCTTCGGCATAGAATTCTTCAATGCCATGATCCGACAATTTACAGCCTTGTCCGGCGAAGAAGTCATGGCGTTTGCGAAGCGCGGCGATCATATCATCATAAGCAGAGATCGTTACGCCGCTCGCTTCAGCCAGTTTTTCCACATAAGCGCGGAAATCGGCAGGCGCTTCTACGGCCATTGCTTTATCCGGGCGCCAGGTTGGTAACATTTTAATTTCAAAGCCACTCTCACGTGTTTTGATATGATATTCCAACGAATCAACCGGATCATCTGTGGTACAAACGACCTCTACGTTATAACGCCGCATCATTCCGCGGGCGGAGTATTCCGGCCGGGCCAGCTTCTCATTACATTCGTCATAGATTTCACGGGCTGTCTTGGGATTGAGTATCTTGTTAATGCCAAATGCCGTTTTCAACTCAAGATGCGTCCAGTGGTACAACGGATTACGCATCGTGTAGGGTACGGTCTCCGCCCATTTCTCAAACTTTTCCCAGTCCGAAGTCTCTTTTCCCGTGCAATAGCGCTCATCAATGCCGTTGGTGCGCATAGCGCGCCATTTATAATGGTCGCCGCCAAGCCAGACCTCGGTTAATGATTTGAATTTGTGGTCATCGGCAACCAATTGTGGAATAAGATGACAGTGATAGTCAATAATCGGCATTCCGGCAGCGTGGCCGTGATACAACTTCTGTGCAGTTTCCGTATACAACAGGAAGTTTTCATCCATAAAGTTTCTCATTTCGATTGTGTTTTAGATATATATAATTATTACTTTCGCTAAAGGCGCAACATATCTTTCTGATTATTAATGCTATAATACGCCTTTTTCGATTTTGGCATTGTTGACCGTTATCGAACACAAAATTAAATATTTTACTTGTCACTACAAAATAATCAGTATATTTGCGCCTATGATTATGATAGTTGGAATATGAAAGACTTAAACAGAAAAACAGTTCAGGCAAAAATATACCCTGAACGTATCATCCAGTTCGGCGAAGGTAATTTTTTGCGCGCTTTTGCAGATTGGATCATCTACAACATGAATGAAAAGGCAAACTTCAACAGTAGTGTTGTGGTGGTACAGCCCATTGATAAAGGTATGGCGGATCTGTTGAACGCACAGGACAACCTGTATCATGTGAATCTTCAGGGGCTGGATAAAGGTCAGGTGGTGAATGATCTGACCTTGATAGACGTGATCAGCCGCTCGTTGAATCCGTATTCGCAAAACGGGGAGTTTCTGAAACTGGCAGACCGGCCGGAGATGCGTTTTGTCATTTCAAATACCACCGAGGCCGGTATTGCGTTCGATCCGTCATGCAAATTGGAGGATACGCCCGCTTCATCCTATCCCGGTAAATTGACACAATTGCTATACCGCCGCTTCAGAACGTTCAATGGCGATAAAAGTAAGGGACTTATTATTTTTCCTTGTGAGTTGATTTTCCTGAATGGTCATAGATTGAAAGAAACTATCTGTCAATACATCGAGCTTTGGGGTTTAGGTGACGGATTTAAGGCTTGGTTTGAAGAAGCGTGTGCTGTATATGCCACGCTGGTAGACCGTATCGTTCCGGGTTTCCCGCGTAAAGATATCGACGCCATCAAAGAAAAACTCCAATACAATGACAACCTTGTTGTTCAGGCGGAGATTTTTCACCTCTGGGTGATTGAAGCCCCGCAGGAAGTTGCAAATGAATTTCCCGCGGATAAGGCCGGATTAAATGTATTGTTTGTTCCGTCCGAAGCTCCATACCATGAGCGGAAAGTGTGCCTGTTGAATGGTCCTCATACCGTGCTTTCGCCTGTGGCTTATCTTTCGGGCATCAATATTGTACGTGATGCCTGCGAACACCCCGTAGTCGGCAAATACATCCGTAAGGTAATGTATGATGAATTGATGGAAACATTGAATTTGCCCAA
Organism: Mediterranea sp. (in: CFB group bacteria); assembly: GCA_031258135.1. Lineage (GTDB taxonomy): Bacteria > Bacteroidota > Bacteroidia > Bacteroidales > Bacteroidaceae > Bacteroides. The sequence continues at coordinate 32,324 of JAIRNG010000095.1, read as the reverse complement.
GGATGAACTGACGCAGTTTGCCGACGACGTATGGGAGCGTTTCAGCAATCCGTTCGTTGATCACGCCGTTACCAGCATCATGTTAAATTCATTCCCTAAATTCGAGACCCGGGACCTTCCCGGATTAAAAACATATCTGGAGCGTAAAGGCGAATTGCCTGAAGGCCTCGTACTGGGTCTGGCTGCTATTATTACCTATTACAAAGGAGGCGTACGTGCAGACGGAGCAGAGATCGTTCCGAACGATGCGCCCGGAATCATGAATCTGTTGAAAGACCTGTGGGCGACCGGTGATACGGAAAAGATAGCCAAAGGCGTTCTCGCCGCAGAATCCATCTGGGGTGAAGATTTGAATCATATTCCGGGATTGACCGCCGCTATTAAAGCTGACCTGGATTCAATACAGGAAAAAGGAATGTTGGAAACCGTAAAAGGAATAATCCCCACTATGGCCGTCTGATCCGGATCAGACGGTTTCTTAACATATAATCTGCCGTTTGAGTCATAGCGGCTGAGTAAGTAAGCATGTTTTTGCCCAACATGACATGGTGCGAGATTAAATTGTCCGGTTTGTTTTCATTGTATTTGTACAGTCCCTCTATCCCGGTTTTGAAATTGTACATGTAGAAATAATCATGATCGATACAGCCTAAAGCGTCATCGGATGAGAAGAAGATATAGGGCCGTACGGTTTTAAACAGATCAACTCCGAACGTATTGTTCTGATATGAGTAATTTAAAAGCCCCATAAGGGTCGGGAAAACATCGACCTGTCCTCCCAGACACTCAAATCTCCGGGGTGCGTCTTCAAATGCCGGCGAGTAGATGATAAAAGGTACGTGGTTATATGACAATGGCATTTCGTAGGTTTGCGAGCCGACCACCTTGCCATGATCTCCCAAAAGCGCAAAGATCGTATTCTGATACCATTCTTCTTTCCGTGCGTTTTCCATAAACTGCCGGATGGCGTCGTCGGCAAAGGCTACGATCTGGTATTGCGCTTCGTCACTCACGGCTTTGAATTTACCGGGTACGATATATGGCGGGTGATTACTTACGGTTAACAGGGTTGCAAGAAAAGGTCCGGGTTCTTTCGCCTTTTCATTTATCTTGTTCAGCCCATATTCGAACAGGAAATCGTCGGCTACCCCAAAGCTGTTTTTGCATTTGTCACGGGGGTAATCTTCTTCGGAGTATATCTCTTCTATTCCGTTTTCGGTTAAGAAAGCATTCATGTTATCGTATTGGGCTTCATGCGTCATAAAGAACATGGTGCGATAGTTATAGCGTTGCAAAACATCCGGAAGGCCTTCGCAAAGAGGGATATCCACATTCTTCATCATGTTGCGGCCGAACAGGGCGGGCATACCATACAGTGTCGCCATGATGCCGTGATTGGTGTGCGTTCCGGCAGAATAGAAATTCCCGAAATAATAGGATCTGTCTATAAGTTCATTAAGGAAAGGGGTTATTTCTTTGCCGTTCTCTTTTATTTTCAGAAGGTCGGCCGACATGGACTCCATCAGGATGATAACGACATTCATTTTCTCAGGCATGCCATGAGCTACAACATTACGGACAACAGGATAATCCCCGGATGCCGGTAGTGAATCCGCGCCTAATGCTTCCCTTGCAATAGCTATGGCCTCCTTTTCCGGTATGATATGGTTTACGGTATAGTGTTTTTTGGAGGATTCTATTATATCCCTCATCAAATAGAACGAGGGGTTTATACCCAATTGGTTGAGAAAAGGGTTGTTACAAAAATACGCCTGACTCGTTTTTATCGGATTATATCCGGTGCGTCCCCTTATTCCGAATAAACACAATCCCGTAAGGACGAAACATGCCGGCAAGTAGACTATATATTGTTTTAATGTTAAGTTTTGCGGCTGTTCCTTCATGAACTTTCTACTGATCATAAATACAAGATAACCAAAAAGGGAAACGATGATAAGGAATAAAATCATGTAGACATAATATGATGTTTCTTCCAATATCATCTGTGCGGCTGTTCCTCCTTCTTCACTCCAGTTGAATATGGAAACATTCAGATGCTTGAAGAAGTAATGGAAGTATGGAATGTCGGCGATCCCGATGGCGAATACCGGTAAATAGAGAATGATGTAATAGACATTGAAAACAGGGAGAAGTCTTCTGGAAGCGAAGTTCAGTAGTCCCGTAAAGGATAAAATGACCAACGGAAGGATGGTTATATAACAGGCAATGACGTTGTCGAACCATATCCCGCGCAGCAGAGCGGATGATATCCAACCGAATTTAGTTTCAACATCATTGATCTGCCGCCAATTGGCGGCGAGCAGAATGAGACGTTGTACAGACATAAAAAACAGTACAATGACATGTACCGACAACACATATAAAAGACCTGAAATATGTTTCGTTCTACGCTTTGATCCTATCACCTGTTCATTAAACATTGGTTTATGCAGCGCAAATATGACCTTTATCTTCAACTATTGCAAATATTTTGCAACTATTTTGCAAGAACGCCCGCATTTCCTCTTCCGAAGGATATCTCAGGCAACTTTCAATTAAACTGTAATTCCCGTATTTATCTGTTTTACCGGATCAACAGCCAGGCGTTTTTATACGGGCCGTCCCTTCGCAACTCAACCAATCTCTTGTTGGCTTCTTCTCTTGTGGGATATGTTCCTATGCTCACACGTATCCTTGCTTCGCCGGCGAGTACGCATGCATCGTGATAACCTTTTGTTTTAAGGCCGTCCGCCAGGGCTTGCGCGTCGTCATCGGACGTTACGCTGGCAATGATGATATGATAGGACTTTGAGGCCGGTTGCGGGTCAACCGTCACTTCAGGTTGCGGTTCGGGTTGCGGTTCGGGTTGCGATGTCACAGGGCCGGCGGCCGGTTCTCCTCCGACGGGCGTTGTCAGCAGGGACTGCCGCCCGATCTTGCCGAAAAGGTCGGACGGAAGAAGTTGTGCGTAATTCTCTTTCTCCACATACGTATTTTCTACCGGAGCGGACAGATGGAAAAACAGTACGACCGCAGCGACTGCCGCCACAGCATGGCGTACCAACGCCCGGTTGATCCGTATTTCATACGTCTTTTTATGGCCGGCGACCGGTATCTGAGGCTTCGGAACCCTTCCGGCTGAAAGTTGCCGCAGTGCCCCAAGCTCTTTTATTTCAAAAGAATCCAATCCGTACAGGGAGGGAGAAATGATCTTATCGTCATAGGGGGAGAAGGTATAAGTTCCATGGATAGAGAGGGAAATCTCACCGATGTTTGCCATTTCCACCTTTCCTTCCTTGTGCAACACCCCGGTCAGTTCGTTGATCGCTTGCTCCAGCATCTTTGCCGCATCCGTGAAATTGGTCCGGCGGGCCTTCATATAGGATTGAACTAAAATGCCGTCATTTATCTTTAGCTGCGGGTTGAATCCTATCGTACGGACAGGAGGGGAGAAGGTGTTTTCTTCCACATTCCATGACGCCGGCGTATCATACGTGATGAAGCCCCCGAACCCGGGCGCAATAACGCAGTCGTTTTCCAACAACAGAATCTCAATATGGCGTATTAACTCGATCATGGTGCAAAATTAAAAGATAAATTGAAGATATTACCATTTACAACTGACCATTTACAATTTACCATTTAATTCCGCAGGGGTATTAAATGGTAAATTGTAAATGGTCTGATCGTAAATAGCCGCGGTGTCTACGCGTTCGGGTCGATGTAAGTTCCACCGTTGGGTGGGTCTGCGGGCTGCGTGTCGGGGGTGCCGGGGTCAACGGGTTTGTGAGGATCGCTGTAATCGTCATTACCGCCGCCCGTGCCGCCGCCGGTGAGGTAACGGAGGGAATCGAGTATAGCGTTGATCTCGTCGAGCATCGTCGTCAGGATGCCCTTGGTTTCAGGATCGGTGGTGGTGTAATAGATGGCCGGCAGGATGGTTGCGAAGATGAAGCGGTACTGCTTCTGTAGCGCTCCCCGGGTTTTGGTGGCTGTTCCGAGCTTCTTCCGATACTCTTTTTCTTCGCCGCGGGCGACGATAAGCGCATTGCAACGCACTGCCAGCTCTTTGATGGCCGTTACCTGATCGGCAAGGCCGAGCAGATCGACCTTCGGTGCGACGGCAAGGTCCTGTAGCGCGTCGCACATATCTTCGGCGTCGCCCAGCAGGGCGATCATGGTAGACTTTCCTCTTCCTTTGAGGTAGGGCGAGGCGACGTAGCTCACCGCCTTTTCCGCTTCGGCTTTTTCGGCGTCACCGCCTGTGACTTTGATCACTTCCAGGCTACTGTCAAACGCTCCCAACAGCCGGCGAAGCCTGGCTACATCTTCGGTCAGCGGCTCCGTTTCGATGAGTGTCGGGTTATGTTTCAGTATGTCGGAATACTTGTTGTCCAGCGCAATCAAGTCGTCGTAGGGTTTACCCAGCCCAACGGCTTGCACCTTGTCGGGCGTGAATACATTTCTAATCAAAAGCTTTGAACATTCCAGCAATTCGGAAATCTTCAACACTTCAAATCTAAAGGGGCGAATTAAAACTCTCGGCATGATTCATGGGTTTTAATGGTTTATAATCGAGTTAACTTGTTATTAATGCTACGAATATACGACTATTTTTTATCTTTAGCGCTTTTTCTGAAAAAAAACAGTTAAAACTTGTGTCGACGGCGCCACGGAGCCTCCGGGACGAAAAAAACTCGTGTCGACGACGCCACGGAGCCTCCGCGGTGAAAAAATGTTAAGTAAAAAACGTCCCGGAGTCTCCGCGGTGAAAAAATGTTAAGTAAAAAGTTCCGCGGAACCTCCGGGACGAAAAAACCGCCCTCCGGAAATATACCATGAATATGGTATTGCCGCGCCTTTCCCATCCCTTTACCTTTGCATCATCAAATTAAAGAACATGGATTTACATCGCTTTTATATGTACATGATGCGCAACTGCCGGAACCCGGACAGCTCATGATCCATGTCATATATAAATATATGAGTGCAAAGACTGTCCGGAACCCTTCCGGGCGGTTTTTTTTTGTCGTAACAACATTAAAGAGCATCTGCGGATGCTTGGTTTTAAACAGATAAAATCATGATAAAGAGAGTACATTTATTTTTATTGGCAGTTATTCTCTTCCCCCTTCACGGTTTCGCACAAAGTGAAAACGTAACGATCGAGGGAAAAGTGGCAGACAGGCAAACGGGCGAACTCCTCATCGGGGTAGGGGTCTCTGTTTCCGGCGCCGGAACCGGAACAATAACGGACGTGGACGGGCGGTTTTCCCTGACGGTCAGTTCGCTTCCCGCCGGATTGAAATTCAGTTATGTGGGATACCATACGGAGGAAGTAGACGTATATGAATATGCGGAACCCCTGACCGTCAGGCTGAGAACGTCCACGCTGCTGGATGAGGTTGTCGTTATCGGCTATACGCAGACCAAGCGGAACGCAACGGCCAGCGCCATATCCCAGGTTGACCGGCAGCAACTTACGCCTGTCGCCGCCGGCAGCCTTACCGAAAAGCTGCAGGGGCAGGCAGGCGGCCTGCTCGTTTCGTCCACCAGCGGAGCGCCCGGTTCGGCCGTGTTGGTAAGGCTCAGGGGCACGACCTCGATCAATGCGAGCAACGACCCGCTCTATGTGGTGGACGGGGTGTTCATCAACAACAAAACCTTGCAGGGCATTGCTTCCGGCGGACAGACCACCAATGCGCTTGCCGACCTCAACCCCGCCGATATTGAAAAAGTAGAGATCCTGAAAGACGCCAACGCTACGGCCATCTATGGTTCGCGGGGTTCCAACGGTGTGATCCTTATCACCACCAAACGGGGTTCGGCACGGAAAACCACGGTCAATTTCAATGCGGAAGCCGGGTTCGGACATTACGACAAGCTGTGGAAGCTGGCCACCGGGCCGGAACATGCGCTGGTGATCAACGAGGCCTGGGTGAACGACGGAGAGCCCTACGAAACACGTCCTTTCCGTCCCAAAAACGAAGTCGTAAACAATGAACCCGGCCTGGGCGCTCCCGAAGAGCAGGGCACTTACGACCGTTTGCACGTCCTGTTCCGCACAGCCCTTCAGCAGACGTACAATCTGTCGGTTTCCGGCGGCGACGACAAAACCCGCTTCTATCTGTCGGGCGAATATACAAGCCAGGAAGCCATTATTAAATTGCAGGATTTCCGGAGGTATGGATTCCGGATCAACCTCGACCATGATCTGACCCCGAAAGTGAAGATAGGAACCAGCGCTTCGTATGCCGTAACCCTGCGCAGCCTGTGCCGTGCAGGCGATACGGGAGGAATACTCAATACCGGTCTGCACACGCCCACACTGACTCCCATCTTCACGGAAGACGGCGCGTATAACCGTTCGGAACGGTTCAACAATCCTTATGTGCTGATAGAAAACAACAATCATCACACACAAGGCGGCCATCTCATCGGGAATGTCTACCTGGCCTGGGAAATCATAAAGAACCTCTCTTTCAAATCGTCCTGGAGCCTTGACAACAGTGATTACAAGGAGAACGTGTATTACAATGCGAACCTGAACGAAGGAAAATCGACCGATGGATCGGCAACGGAATCCTTCACGTCCAATCAGTTGTGGACGGCCGAACAATTGCTTTCCTACCTGGCTTCGCGCGGCAAGCACTTCATCTCTCTGTTTGCAGGGAACACATTGCAACACAATGTCTTCGGAAGAAGCCGCCTGACCGGCACGAATTTCCCCAGCATCGCATTTTCGTCCATATCTTCTGCGGCCGTCACCACAGGAACGAATACGGGGAAAATACCCTCCGGCCTGATCTCCTGGTTCGGACGGGCGAATTACAGCTACGACGACAAATACAGCGTCGATGTGAATTTCAGGGCGGACGCTTCTTCAAGGTTCGGAGAGAGCAACCGGTGGGGTTACTTTCCTTCTTTCGGCGCATCCTGGCGCATCGGACAGGAAAAGTTCATTAAAAACAATCTTCCGGCCGTGTCGGAACTGAAACTGATAGCAAGCATCGGATGGACAGGCAATCAGGATATCGCCGATTTTGCAGCGCTGGGATTATGGGCCGGCGGAAACAACTATTTAGACAAGGCCGGAACGGCTCCCTACCAACTGGCCAACCCCGGCCTGAAATGGGAAACCACCCGCCAGATCAATCTCGGCGTCGAATCCTCATTCCTGAACAACAGGCTGAATTTCAAGTTCAACTACTATAATAAATACACCACCGACCTGCTGCTGAACGTTCCCGTACCGGCAAAGACGGGATTCGGTTCCACCTTCGGCAACATCGGTGAAATGAGCAACAAAGGGTTTGAGATAGAGATCGGCTCGGAAAACATCAAAACCGGAAAGTTGGGCTGGAACACCTCGTTAAACCTGTTCAGAAACGTAAACAGGATTGAAAAACTGCCGTCGTCATTCACGCAATACAACCGCGACTGGGTAAGGCTCGAAGAAGGTTACCCGATGTACTCGTTCTGGCTGTACAAACAACTCTACGTCGACCCGCAAACAGGAAACGCGGTGTATGACGACTCCCGTACCGGCGACGGCAAGATCACGACGGACGACCGCCGGATCGTGGGCGATATCTGGCCCAAACTGACAGGAGGATTATATAACTCACTGAGGTATAAACAGGTTGAGCTGTCGTTCCTCTTTAACTTTTCATACGGGAATGAGGTTTTCAATATGAACCGCTACTTCCAGGAACATGCCGGCAACCGGGGAACGCAATGGTCCTTACAGGCAAGCATGATGCGGCGATGGCAGAATCCGGGCGACCGGACGGATATCCCGCGCATCACCAACGTGCAGAATCCCGACGGAAGTTTCAATCACAACTACGAAAGCAGCCGCTTTCTCGAAGACGCTTCCTATATCCGGCTCAGAAACGTTTCACTGTCCTGGCATTTGCCGAAAAATATACTGGCCAAAGCCGGACTGAACCAACTCAGAGTGTATGTGAACGCCACCAACCTGCTGACATTTACGGAATACTCCGGTGCAGACCCGGAAGTCAATGTAGCCGGCGATTATAACTCAGGGGTCGGAACCGTCCAGGGACTTGATTTTTCAACGCCTCCCCATCCGAGGACCATCGTATTTGGTTTTAATGTCACTTATTAAAAAAAACAATATGATCATGAAACAATATATATTAAAGGAAAGAACACTGGGCTTCGGCTTGTCATTCCTCTTGCTGCTCACCTCATGCACGGATTATTTCCTGAACCCGGAATCTCCCCAATACATTTCGGACGCATTTGCAATCACCGATGCCCAATCGGCCGAAACGGCCGTACTGGGGATATACAGCGGATTGCAGCACGGGGAATATTATGGCGGCGACGGTTTCCAGTCGGCGGCCAACCTGTCGGGCGGCGATCACATCTGGGTAGGGACGCAGAATCATTATCATACCTTCGTAACCCATACGTACCGCCCCGATAACCGGACGCTGAACGATTCATGGAATGTCATGAATCAGGTGGTGAACAGGGCCAATCAGGTGATCGATAAAATACCCCAATTAGACCTCGCCGGATTATCGGAAAAGACCAGAAACCAATGGCTAAGCGAAGCGTATACGATTCGGGCGCTGGTGCATTTCGACCTGGCGCGCGCATGGGGCAATATTCCGATTGTAACGACGCCCACCGTCAACCCTTCGTCGGCTTCCGACGTAAAACAAAGCCCTCAACAGGAAGTCTATGCGCATGTATTGAGTGATCTGGACAGGGCGGACGCGTATGCCGGTCCGGATTTCGACCGCAACAGGGTGAACATTTACGCCATCTATGCTTTCAAGGCCAGGGTCTATCTTTATCTTAAACAATGGGACAAAGCGGAAGAATATGCCGGAAGAGTTATCGGAAGCCCTAATTTTGAGCTGGTGAGCTGGGAGAATATACTTGCCGGAAAAAATACGAAAGAATCCGTATGGGAACTGGCGTTCAGCACCTCGGATAAAAGCAACTACTTTTCCGTATGGTCGTCCGACGATTACCGGAACACCCTCGCTCCCTCGCGCGCCTTATACAATTTATTACATTCGGAAGCGGGAGGAAAACGTTCCAAATTGGTGAAAGATGTCTCGACCGACACCAAACTCGACTATTACGTCCAACTGTTGTACTGGAGGCCGAATAACGACAATCCCACCTATCTTTTCCGCATCGCCGAACAGTATCTGATCCGCGCCGAAGCAAGGGCGAAAAAGTCGAATCCCGATCTGACCGGTGCGCTTAACGACCTGAATGCCGTAAGAATAAGAGCGGAAACGGAACCGAGCGCTGCTGCGACGATCGAGCAGGTCATCCTCGATATTGAAAACGAGCGTCGCGTGGAACTGGCTTTTGAGGCTCACCGCTGGTTCGATCTGGTCAGGACGGAACGCGCCGGAGAGGTATTGGGGGTTACCGACAGGAATAAATGGATTTTTCCATTCCCTTACAACGACGTCCAGACTGACGCGAATCTGGATCAGAATACAGACTACTGACAGGAGTTAAAGGAGTTAGCGCTTCGCGCAGGAGTCAGGAGTTAAGAAGTTATCAGGCGCTTCGCACCTTAGCCCGGATGGTATCTGAGCTTTAACTCCTGCGCAAAGCGCTAACTCCTTTAACTCCTGACTCCTGATTAGCATAATTATCAATCCAATAAACATTCACAATGAAAAAGTTAAGTAAATTATCCGTTTCAGCCGGCCGTTTGTTATTTACCGGTCTGCTGCTGTTTGTTCTTGCATCCTGCAACCGTTCCAACGACGATGGTCAACCGACGCTTCCCGGTTTTCAGAAACGCCGTTTGGCTGCGCTTAAAACTCTTGAGAAAACGCCGAGCGACCAGATTCAACCCATTCGGCTGGAAGTCCGCACAACAGCCGAACAACGTTCGGGCGTGCGCCGCATCCGCATTCGTCATCATCAGATCATCAGCGATAGCGACTACTCCTTTGCCGGTTACAGCCTCGGCCCCGGCTCTCCCGAATCGTCGCTGACAGCCATTGCAAGCGACCTGGCCGATACCTATCTGAGTCAGGCGGCCCTCAAAGGCGTACGCATAGATTCGCTTGGCGTGTCGATTGCCAGCCGTCCCGATTCGGTCCGGCCGGAAAAGCGCATCGTCTATCCGCATAACCTGCTTTACACGATTTATGTGAAGTCGCCGGCGACCGACGAACAGCTGGAAGAATTGCGCATCCTGACTGAACAACATTCTCCCGCTTTCAACATCGCCTCGGTGGGGCAGACCGTGGAAGGCGACATCGACTATGCGCAAACGCCGAAAAACCTGACTTTCGAGCCGCCCTACCAACCCGGATTGCGCGAATACCTCAGGTACAAACGGGAGGCCTTGCGCTGGAGAGAGAACCGCCGCTCAGCACGTAACGGCCAGCCCGATGCGACGGATTTACTTCTCGGCAATACGCGCGAACCCCAGCCCGACTATCTCCATGTTGAACTCGATCCGGCTTCGGGAGCGCGCAAAGTGCATATCCGTCATTTCAACTTCATTCACGACAACCTGCCGGTGTTCGCGGGTAACGACCTCGGCCCGAGTTCCCTGGAACATCAGCTCGGCGCACTCACGAGTTGCATTACGCATATAACCGAAATACAGGCGGCTTCGCGTCAGATCGTACTCGACACCCTGTATGTCAGCGCCGAAGCCATATACGATCCGCGCGCCGGTCGTCCGGAATTTGAAGATATTCCGCCTTATCCTCATCATATCCATTACACCGTGCACATACGCTCTCCACATTCATACGATGACATTGTGGCCTTGCGCAACGCGGTAGAAGCCGTTTGCCCTATTTATAACCTGTTCCTTTCCGAACAGGAAATAAAAGGACGTATTGTGCGCGGCGGCGATCCGGATAAGTATCGCGTCCATCCGCAGTATTATTATCATTACAAGGATTAGAGATCGGTTGACGGTTATTTGAAACGCGGATTTCCGCAGATTAACGCAGATTTTTATTTCTATAATCTGCGGAAATCTGCGGAAATCCGCGTTTCAATGTTGATCCGCCTGTTTTCCGGCTTCCGGAGAGCGTTTTCAACATCTATTTTGCACCGTCCTGTTGCGGATGGCGCTTTTGAGGAAAAGAAGAAGCGGGTTTTTATTTTTTTGTTTCAACTGATTACATCTAAAAGAAATTTACGTCATACGAATGATAGCATACTGTTATGGACTATTATTAACCATTTAAATTATATTTCATGAAGCAAATTGACACGACACGAAGAACAAAAGCCTTGTTCGTTCCCGGCTTCTTGTTCGCAATGTTTCTGACGACGAATGTCTGGGCGCAAACACGTCAGGTAACAGGAGTTATTACCGATGCAACAGATCCGCTTCCGGGCGCATCGGTTACGGTGAAGGGAACTAATACCGGCACGATTTCCGGTGTGGATGGATCGTTCACGATACAGGCAGGGCCTGACGCCACGCTGGTTGTATCTTTTATAGGATACCGGACACTGGAAGTCGGATTGAACAACCGGACAATCGTCAACATCGTACTTCAGGAAGATGTAGCAGGGTTGGACGAAGTGGTCGTGATCGGTTATGGCACGGTACGCAAGCGTGACCTGACCGGGTCTGTCTCTTCGGTCAAGTCGGAAGTGGTGATGGCTGCGCCGTCAATCAACGCTATCACTTCGCTCGGCGGACGTATTGCCGGGCTGGACATTGCCGAAAATGTCGACCCCAGGGAGACGACGATCCGTATCCGTGGTAACCGGTCGATCAGCGGAACCAATGAACCGTTATTTATTATTGACGGTGTACAGGGAGGTTCATATAGCGATATCAACCCCAATGATATTGAATCGATTGAGGCGCTCAAAGATGCTTCGTCGACCGCTATCTACGGTTACCAGGGAGCGAACGGGGTGATCATTATTACCACAAAAAAAGGAGAAGCCGGAAAAATGGCCATTTCATATAATGGTTTTGCAGGTGTTGAATACCTGCCTCAACATCCGGATTACCGGAAAGGAGATAGCTGGTTGAACGCACGCCGGGAGGCTTACCGGACAACAGGGTCCTGGAATTCTTCTTCCGACGACCGCGTATTGTTCGGGACGAATGTCGCCTGGGAGGCTTATCAGAACAATCAATGGATCAACTTCGACGACCTGACCATGCAGGACAGCTTTTTCAACAGCCACAACGTCACGGCTACCGGTGGAAATGACCGGACAACCGCCCGTATGTCGGTGGGATATTACGGCAACAAGTCCCATTATAAAAAAGGTAAGTCGGAACGATATACCCTGCGCGCCAATATCGATCATAAGGTACACGACTGGATCACGGCCGGCATGGTTACCCAGCTCACCCATAACGTAAGGCATAACAGTCCGTACGAAGGACTGTCGGCCGGCGGAGGGATACGTGTAGGAAGCGGCGTTGAATTAGGGCAGGCATACGATGAATCCGGCAACGTAATCCGTTATCCGCTGGGCGAAAGCGAGTATATCAATCCGCTGGTGAACGGAACGTACACCTATTCCAAGGCCAACGAAAGCCAGGGGACAAACGTTATGGCCAACGGGTTTATAAATCTTACTCCTGTTGCGGGCTTGTCGTTGAGAACGGGCCTGTCGGCTAACTTCGAGTTCCAACGTGTCGGTACATATTCGGATAGAATCACAACCGACCGCCAGCAGGCAGGCGTTTCGTCATCGAGCCTGACCAATACGAACACCCGTTTTTTGAATTGGGATAATGTGGCGACCTATCAGAAAACGATAGGCGACCATAGTTTCGGCGTCACAGGTTTAACCTCGTGGGTGAAAAGCATAAAGGAAACGCTTGCAGGAAGCGGGACGGATCAGATCGTGGGAAGCCAACTCTGGTGGGCGCTTCAGAGTAATGCGACGATCGGTGCTACTTCCGATTACGTACAGTACCAGTCCTTCTCGTATGCCGGACGCTTCAACTATTCATACAGGGAACGTTATTTGCTGACCGGTTCCATGCGCTGGGATGGCGCATCACGCCTTAGCGATAAATGGGACTCGTTTCCATCGCTGGCTTTGGGTTGGCGTATTTCCGAAGAGGAATTTATGAAACCATTGACTTTCCTGGACAACCTGAAACTGCGTGTAAGCTACGGAACCACCGGTAACTCGGCCATCAATCCTTATGGCACACAAAATGGGGTAGTATCGTTCAATAACTCAGGATTAGCTTTCCGGGACAGTCCGGTACTTTGGTATGTGTTTAAGCAAACATTGGGTAACGTGAATCTTGGTTGGGAGAAAACGAGCCAGATTGACGCAGGTTTGGATATTTCCGTGTTGGGCGGACGTTTGTCGGCAACCATTGATTACTATGACTCGAAGACCTCCGACTTGCTTCTCCTGCGCACATTGCCTAATATGATGGGACAGGGAGTCCCGACAGATAAAGGACGTACCGATCTGGCCGTATTCTCCATGTATCAGAACATCGGTAAGACCCGCAACCGTGGACTTGAAGTGGAAATCAACAGCCTGAACATCAGTAACAGGGATTTCACCTGGAATACGACGCTGACCTTCACCGCTAATAAAGAAAAGATCACCGGCCTGATTGACGGGGAAGACATCTTACATTCCCAGTATCCGTACAGCAAATCGTTGTTGTTGGGACGCCCGATCAATTCTTACCGGGGGTATGCATTGAGCGGGATATGGCAAACCTCTGAAGCGGCCGGGGCGGCCGCTTACTTTCAGGATGCAGGCAAAACCATACCCTTTGAGCCGGGATTGATCAAGGTGAAAGACCTCAATGGCGACAACATTATCGATGCGGAAGATGAAAACGGCTATCTGGGCTCCCAGTCTCCGGAATGGTTTGCAGGGCTGAATAATACGTTTAGCTATAAGAATTTCGATCTGAGTATTTACGCATTTTTACGTTGGGGGCATTGGGGCGAAAATCCGTTGAGCGATTACGATCCGAAAACCGGTGGCCGGTACACTACCTTCAACTACTGGACACCCGAAAAGGAAACGAACGATTTTCCCCGGCCGAACGCCAATCTTGAGTTTTATCAATATCATGGATACCTGGCATACTCGTATGTAGACCGTTCTTTTTTCCGCATCAAGAATATCACATTGGGATATACATTCCCGAAGCAAATGGCTGGAAAAACAGGATTGAAGAAACTGCGCTTATATGCAACAGGCAGTAACCTCTGGTTTAAAAACAAAAGTAAATTCATGAAAGACTTTGATCCCGAAGGATTACGCCGTCAGATTGTATTCGGTGTGAATGTGGAGTTTTAATCATCGTTCAAAAAAAGAAACAAAATATGAAACATATAAAATTAGCTGTTATAACAGCGCTTTTCGCAATGACCGCAGGGTTACGGTCATGCGACCTGGAGGAATATAATCCTTCGGGCGCCACCTCGGAGGTTGTTTTCTCCACGCCGGAAGGTATCAATGCTTTAGCCAATTCGATCTATTATAACTACCGCTGGAAATATTATGGCCGTGAAGACCCTGTCCTGTATATGGAAGGGGGGACAGACCTCTGGAACAATTTCAATCTGACATCCTATGGCAACCAGTTGACGCAATATGTAAATTTAGACTGGGACCGCGGGCAATTGCGTACGTTATGGGAACGGCAGTACGACGTGATCAATTTATGCAATACGGGAATCAACCGCATTGTCAGCGTGGAATATCAGAATCCCGACGAGAAAAGATTCCGTGAAGGTGAATTCCGTTTTATACGCGCTTACTCCTATTGGTGGCTGGTAGAGTTCTTTGGCGATGTGGTGATGCGAACCGAAGAGACCAACACACCCGAACTGTACGCCTACCGCACACCGGCAGCTACCATTTACGACGAAGTGATCATTCCCGATTTAAAAGCGGCTTGCGAATTGCTTGCCATTGAACCCATAGACGGGATGACAGGGCGTGTGACAAAGAAGGCGGCATATGGTGCGCTGGCGCGTATAGCATTGACCCGCGCAGCTTACGGCGACGAAGCAAAACATTACGAAATGGCGCTTGAAGCTGCAAATTACATCATTAATAATAAGTCGGCCCTGGGAGTCGACCTGTATGATAATTATGCAGATATTTTCGACCCTGCAAACAATAAAAATAATAAGGAAGCCTTGTATGTGGTCACTTATTCTACTGTTTCAGCGTACAACCCCGATAGTAATCCAAATCGTTTGTTCCGTTATTTTAATCCGGCATACATGGATCTTTGCGGTATGACGCAGGATGTGAAATATGGCAACTCTCCGAATAAAAATGGCAGCAGTACAATGTCCATGATGCCTACCCGTCATCTTCTGACGTTGTTCAGCGAAGGGGATTTACGTTACGACGCTTCATTCCTGGAAGAATATCCGCTCAACAGATCGTCGTGGACATGGGATGAAGAGAATGTGGGGATATTCAGAAAGCCCGCATCTTTTATCGGAAATGTGACGATCAATGCAGGTGAAACGGCATTACTTTATACCCGGAAGGTATATACTCAAGCCGAAAAAGATGCCGCCCCATACGCCATAGTCGATTTGGATATGACGTACGCGCCCGAAACCGGAGCTATCCGTTCGGATGACAATCAATGGGCGCGATTCTTTCCGCGATTGACTAAATACGATGATTTCAGCCGCAGTTCGGCTACCGCCCCCTCAAGTAACGATGTGATTGTTATTCGTTTGGGCGAAATATATCTGGTAGCAGCCGAGGCAACCGCCATGTTAGGACGTTCGGGTGCGGCTTCGTATATCAATGATTTACGTCAACGCGCTATTCGTCAGGGGTACGAAAGCCGGATGCGCGTAGATGATTCCGATATAACCATAGATTTTATCCTCGATGAACGCGCCCGTGAACTTTGTGGCGAACACATCCGTTGGTTCGACCTTAAACGAACGGGCAAATTATTAGAGTATGTCAACAGGTACAATCCCAATATTACGGCTATCCGCGACTATCACATCCTTCGTCCCATTCCACAGCAATTCCTGCAATCCATCCTGAATGCCGCGGAGTTTGGTCAAAATGAAGGTTATACAGGACCGGGTAGTGAGTGATAAGAGTTTTTCATAGATCAAATGAAAGGGGCGGCTCGTGATGAGTCTGCCCCTTTCTCTGTTTGTTTCATCAGAACAGATTCGATAAAGGCTCCGAAGCGGTTCAGTCAATGAACCGCTTCGTTATTCCGTCATATCCGTCAACCCGCCTGTCTCTGAGGAACGGCCACCAGCGGCGTACATTTTCAGAACGTTCCGTATCTATTTCAACGACAAGATTTTCCGGCTCCTCATTTCCGGCCTGTGCAAGGAACTCGCCCTGGGGGCCGGCAACGAAACTGTTTCCCCAGAACCGTATGCCGTTGGTCCGGCCGGACGGATCGGGTTCATGTCCCACACGGTTGACTGAAATGACAGGAAGGCCGTTGGCCACGGCATGGGCGCGTTGTGATATGATCCAGGCGTCGAGCTGGCGTAACCTTTCATCCTCCGTATCCGAACTTTCCCAGCCGATAGCTGTGGGGTAGATGAGCATTTCCGCTCCCTTAAGCGCCATTAAACGGGCGGCTTCCGGATACCACTGATCCCAGCAGACCAACACGCCGAGTTTACCGAGCGAAGTCCGGACAGGTTCAAAACCAAGATCACCCGGCGTAAAGTAAAACTTCTCGTAATAAGCCGGATCGTCGGGAATATGCATCTTACGGTATTTACCGGCCATACTTCCGTCCGTGTCGAACACCACGGCCGTGTTGTGGTAAACGCCCGGGGCGCGTTTCTCGAAAAGCGAAGCGACCAGGACAATCTGATGTACGGCCGCAAGCTCCGAGTAGAAAGCCGTCGAAGGCCCGGGGATCGTTTCGGCCAGATCAAAAAGGCCGGTATTCTCCGTCTGGCAGAAATAACGGGTGTTGTGAAGCTCCTGAAGCACGACGATCTGCGCTCCCTTTCCGGCGCATGCTTCTATGTTTTCAGCCAGCAACTTCAGGTTGCCGGGAACATCTTCGCCATTCGCCTGCTGGATCAGGCCGACTGTTATCTTTTTCATCTTTCTTCTTCGTTTAGTCCGGTTGGAAATCAAGATACGGCGTCCTTACCGTATCACATTCAAGGGATATTGCATGGTCACGCAATGAAGTGAACCATGTTGTCTGATCAATGAGCGGCAGTCGATCCCGATGATCTCGTCGTTGGGAAACGCCTCCCGGAGAACCTCTTTCGCCTTCCGGTCGTTCGCCGGCTGATGATAGGTCGGATACAATACCGCTCCGTTAATGATCAGGAAGTTGGCGTATGTGGCAGGCAGGCGTTCGCCGGCTTCCACGATCTCACCGGCCATGGGTAGCGCCAACAACCGGTAAGGCTCGCCGGACAACGTCCGGAAAGACCGTAACTGTTCCTCCATCTTCCTTAATGCTTCATAATGCTCATCGTTTACATCGGTACATTTGACGTACGCAATGGCGTCCGGAGAACAAAAACGGGCCAGAGTATCGATATGGCTATCCGTATCGTCACCCGCCAGATAACCGTGATCGAGCCAGAGTACGCGCTGCAAATGGAAAGTCGATCTTAAATATTCTTCAATCTCCACCTTATTCATCGCTCCATTGCGGTTGGGAGAGAGCATACACGCAGACGTTGTCAGTAACGTACCCATGCCGTCACTTTCAATGGAGCCGCCTTCGAGAACAAAATTCAACCGGTTTTCATACCGGCCGTTCAGTGCACGCGCCTCTACGGCCTGGCGGGTGACCAGATTGTCTTTACCGGAAGCAAACTTCAATCCCCAGCCATTGAACGCAAAGTCGAGCAGGGTAGGGGAGCTGCCATCTATCCGGGTAATGGCTCCATGGTCGCGCGCCCATGTGTCGTTCGTTTCACACTTCAGGAAACGCACGTTCTCCATGTTTACACGTAAGCCTATCGCGGCCTTTACAGCCTGGGGATCAGGGGTTACGATCAACAGTAACTCCCGCTGCACGATCTCGTGCGCAATCTGTATGAAACATTCTTCAACCTCCGGTAATATGTACGCCCAATCCGTGCAGGCGTGCGGCCATGTCAACTGCACGCCGCTTTGCGGATACCATTCGGCAGGCAGGAACGGAGAGCGCATCTCGATTTGCGCCGCTCCGAAAGTAAGCTGAAGGTCTCTTTTTGACCCTCCGGTTTCAGGAAGTCCTACAATAATTCCCATTATTTCCTTTCTTCTTTTGGTTTACGATCAAAAAACGGATTCTTCGATGACACACTGACAGGGATCGCCATAACCATTTTACACCCTTTGAGCCAATCCAATCGCTGAGCGGCAAGGCCGGCCGAGAACATAACACGCGTGTCCGCCCGTAAATCAGACGCGGTAGCGCATGCCGAACCTATGGCGATGCCCAGATCAAAGGCATTAATGGCGCACGGAACTCCCGGAGCGCGGGATGCACAAGTCGGATAACCGCAATGGCCGCAGTTCAACCCCTGCTCTTTCTCATGCGTACCAAGCAAAACAAGGCACTCGGCGCTTAATATATTATCGGCATCCCTGAGAAAGAATTTCATGCCATGTTCGCCTACCATGGCAATCATCATATCCGACAGGATTTTAATATCTTCGCCGGTCACAATGGCGGTTTCGATAAGATCGACGCCTTTTCCTTTGGGAGCGGTACGGGCAGCCGTCATCATTTGCTTGGCAATACTGATGACATGCCCGTGACGGCAATCACGTTCATTTATGATCATAACTCATCATTTTATTCGTAACGAAAGACAAATATACACGATTTGTGAAATCGCGCAAAATTGCTGTTTATGCTTATTTATACAGCAAATATAGCGATCATTTACAGGAAAGTAATAAGTTGTTTTACTTATTTTGCGTAAATACGCATTTTTGTGTAATACGCCGCGCTTTACGCAACCTATGCTCCATCGTTCATTGAAACACGGATTTTTCTGTTACCTTTACGTCAAAAAAAACATGAAAACGGAATGGGAAAAATGTATGAACGGTGAATGGTATGATTGCCATGCTCAACTCTTTATGGCGCTCAAAATAAAAACGCGGGAACTGCTGTTGCAATACAATACGCTGCCATACGATGATAAGACGGCAAGATATAGTCTTTTAAAAGAAATGTTCGGCAGTGTCGGTGCGAACGTTTCCGTAGGCAATCCTTTTATCTGCGACTACGGACAAAATATTCATATCGGCGACAATGTATCCGTAAATATGAACTGTACGTTTGTGGACTGCAACAAAATTACCGTCGGCAATCGCGTACTGATCGCTTCGAATGTGCAGATTTACACGGCTGCACATCCCGTAGAGCTCAACGAAAGATTGACGCCCGGATGGACAGCGGATAGTGGAGAATATTTCTGGCGGACTTTTGCCCTGCCCGTCACCATCGGAGACGATTGCTGGATAGGCGGCGGCGCCATTATCGTGCCGGGCGTTACGATTGGCAGAGGGAGTGTCATTGGGGCGGGAAGCGTCGTTACGAAAGATATTCCGGAAAACAGCTTAGCTGTCGGGAATCCGTGCAGGGTCATTCGCAAATTGAACGGGCATGATTCCGATACTCTTTGATTTGGACGGGACGATAGACGAAACGCTCCCGGAACGCGCCTCTGTAAGTATTATCATAATGATTTAAATTACAATTTTCTGACTTTAATCCCTGAAAGAACAGGCTTACCTTGTAGCTGCATAAAACGTATATCAATACATCCGTCATTATTTTGCACAATATAACGGCGGCGACATGCATTAAGATAACGACTGTTATCAGCCGGAGAGAAATCCTGTTCTACTACCTTTCCGCATATGATAATATCAAATCGGTTGGTTGCAGAGTTTGTTCGTTCATCTCCTTTACCAAGCAGATTGGCTTGTTGCCGAACGGGACGGCTGATGTCAGCCATTAAAAGCTCCACTTCATACATTCCGGCAGGGGCATCAACTTTATACTCCGTAATGTCTTCCATCCATGTCTGGTAAACAGGACCGTCTATAGTGTTATAGATTTCAGAAGTAGTGCTGCGGTTATTACCGTTTACATATCCCCATCCACCAACAGTGTAGGGCTGATCGGGCAGCCATGTAAGTTTGCCGACATCGGAGGTGAAACAGCAATTGCTTCCAACATTGATGGCAAGTTCGTCTCCTTGGATTAAATCCGGAAGAAGATCGAATGTTATCATCATCATGTCTTCCACAAGAGAACTGTTTTTGTAACCCCTGGCTATCAGAGAGGAACTTCCTTTGGGCAACTTCACATTGAATATGGTGTTATAGTTGGAAGGACGCTGTTTACCGTAAGATATACCGTTCATGACAAGTTCTACCTCATCCAGGTTTGTGTAAATCTTTATGGACTGGGCCTCTCCATCATTTCCGATCCGGGATGCCCAGTCGCGGCTTGCTATATGTAAAACCGGAGTATCCTTGCGCCACATTGCCTTGAAATAGTAGGTCACATCTTTCGGGGTACGGTCGTTGTAGAAAAGTCCTTTATTGTTAACGCGCGGCATGGATTCCTGGCGAGCTGCAACATTGAAGTCGATAAAATTCCAGTAGGCGCATCCGGCGATGTAGTCGTTGTTTTCAATATAAGGCAAATAATGTTCGATGTATTTCTGCTGATACTCAATGCTGAAATCAAAGGCGCGGCTTTTAGTGGAATGGATGCGCTTATCCGACCCGGCTCCCCATTCACTCATGATGATGGGGCGATGCGGATAACGGGTGCGTTGGTCTTCCAGCCACTTTTCGAAATCAGGCAGTTCACCGAAATACCATCCATGGTAGAGATTCCACCCCGACACATCTCCCAGTGCAAGTCCAATAGTATTATAAAGGTCCGAGCCATGAAATGCCATCACACTCACACGTGAAGTGTCTTCTTCTTTCAAACGCTTTTCAAGCCGTTGAGCCAGCTTGACGGTGCGATCTCTTACTGCGGGCCATTCAGGTTTTTCGGGCGTGGGAGCAATCAGTAGGATCTCATTCATATAGCCCCATGCAATGACACTGGGATGATTATAATGCTGCCGAATCATTTCCACAAGGTTGATCTCACAATTGTCGTCATACCCGGGACTATCGGGCACCATGTTGATAATAGAAATCTCCTCCCAGACCAGCAGCCCTAATTCGTCGCACGCGGATAATAAGGCGTCGTCCTGCTGGTAATGTGAAAGACGAATAAAATTACATCCGATTTCTTTAATTAATCTGACGTCATGGCGATTTACCTCATCGCCTATGGCAACTCCCACAGGCGCTTGATCCTGATGGCGATTTACGCCACGTAGTTTGTAGGGTTTTCCATTCAGGCTAAAACCCTTATCGGCATAAAATGAGAACCATCTGAAACCTACTTTATTGGAAACTTCATCCAATATTTCGCCTGTCCCGGCATTCATTATAGTGGTGGTAACCCGATACAGTATAGGCGCTTCCGGCGTCCATAACTGAGGGTTAACTATTGTTTCGGACTTATATTCCACAGCGCGGGTCTCTCCCGCATCCAATAAGATGGGTTGCGCCCTTGTATGGAGAAGTTTACCTTGGGCGTCATAAATATTGTTTTGTACTTTCAAACGTATCTTTGAGTCAGCGTCATTGGTTACTTCTGCTTTTACCAGCACTATACCTTTCTGCTCGTTAACAACAGGTGTACTGACAAAAACGCCGCTTGACCCATAGTTCGCCATATTGAAATGTTGTTTCGGCGTAGTTATCAGCCACACATCGCGATAAATTCCTCCCCAGAAAGTAAAGTCTGCCCAAAGTGGAGTAATATCCTGACGGGCGTTGTCAACAGTGATTTCTATTTCATTATCCTCTCTGATCATGTCGGTAATATCCAGTATAAAAGCCGAATAACCACCGACATGGTTGCCTGCAGTCTGTCCGTTGATCTTTATATCGGCCGCTTTGCTGGCTGCATCTATTTTCAGATAATACCGTTTAGCAGAGTCAATCTTCGGCAGCGACAAATTCTTGCGATAAACGCCTTTACCTTTGTAGTAATTTCTTTTAAAATAAGCATCGAGATTAAAAGTGTGAGGCAGGTTGATGGATTGCCACTGCGTTTCTCTATCTTTACGAAAGTCCCAGCCATCATTAATGGTTTTTATTACCCTTTGTGCTGATGCAGAGGGGATAATAAAAGCTAAACTTGCCGAAATCAAGAAAACTTTTCTTATTAAAGTGTTCAAAACGATGTTTATGTTCATAATTGATCTTTATATAGTTTATGAATATGAATTAAGTGTAAAGCAAATCAGGCGCCATTACAATAAGCAAAACGTAGATTATCACAACTATTTCATTGAAACATGGCGATAATCTACGCTTTTAATGTTATTCATCAGGGTTTTTGAACTCTTCTGTGTCAGTGAAGAACAGATTAATTCTCATCAGCTACAGCATCTTCCCAACTTTCCCATTTCTCCACATTAGGATCATATCCGTCGTAGCCGGGATTCTGGCTAAGTTTACCTAAGCGATTAGCATCGATGGCCGATTGAGGAATAGGCCAGTTGATGTTGTGCCTGCCCATGGTGTACTTGCGGCCTCTGATGTTGGCTCCGTTATTTTTGTTGTAATAGTTGTTGTAGTTGGTGATGCGGTGAAACCAAAAGCTTTCCTCGTGGAGACGATCCTTGTTATAGGTTTTTCCTTTTTTGTCGGCCTTGCCGCTAAGAGCGAGACAGTAGGAGATGCGGCTTAGCTCAGTAAAGCGCCATTCTTCCATATAAAGTTCACGGGCGCGCTCGTCCACGATGTCGTCGATGTCCACTGTAGTGTATTGTTGGCTGCATTGAGCACGTCTGCGTACAGCATTGACATCATCTGCGGCAGATGCATCACCCAGATAGTATTTGGCTTCGGCGCGGAGCAGATAAGTCTCTGCGAGGCGATAGCAGTAGAAATCGGCGTAGCCGCCTCCATTGTACTGGTTGGCAGAGGGCGCTTCATCTTCGGGAGATTCCGACCAAGTCTTGTAGTGGGGCCAGTCAAACCAGCAGCGGATAGTGTCGGTGCAAAGCACTTTCGTTTCACCGTTGTCGATCCAGCTGTAGCGAATGTTTTCTCCACGGTAAGCAGTGTTCGGACGGTTGTACTTAAGGTCTTCCATACGCGCCCAATTGCCTGCGGTGTGGCTGTGACGCAAATCGCCCTCATCGTTCACTCCGTTAACGTACCAGAGAGAGTTTTCGGCAAAGTAAGTGGGACGGACAACCGCCTGGCCGCGTCCAAAGGTGCGGTTGAAGTCTAAATCCTCTCTATAATCAGAGTTATTCAACGCGAAGTTTTCTACCGCTCTTACATTGTCGGGAGTCTTGATTTCATCGGCGTTCCATCTGGGAACCATGTTACGCATTGTACGGGTACGGATGCCGGAGTCAGTGCCGTAACGATTAGGCAATACGAGAATAGCCTCCCTGTTGGCGGCAATGGCTTTGTTTCCACCCTGATGTAAGTTCCAGATAACATTGTTGGTGATGTTCCAGGTCTTGGGGTTAGGATTGGAGAAAGTACCAAAAGTGTTTTCCATCAGCGAGTATCCGGACTGCCCAATGAGGATGTCAGCCTGATCTTTAGCTTTCTGGAAATCTCCGCCGGCAAGGTAACACTTAATTAATAGCTGGCGGCAGGCGCCTTTATTGATCATGCCGATGTAGGTCATATCCTTTTGCTCGGGAACATGCTGTACGGCAAACTCCATATCCTGCACCAGGCGTTTGATAATGGCTTCACGCTTGGTACTCTTATAGTTCTGCTTGGGAGATTCGGCGATTTTAGATACAAAAGGTACGTCGCCGAACTGGAAGCAGAGGTTCAGATACCGGTAGGCGCGATGAAAGTAGGCGCGGCCAAGATATTCGTTTCTGGTAGATTCGTCTAATCCCTCTACCTTATCAATATAGCTGATAACGGTATTAGCGTACTTGATACCGTTATAAGTCTCTCCCCAGAAGATGACCAGGCGGTTCTGATCAAAATTGTACCAGCCGCTGGTAGGAGTGAAGCGTTCGTTGATGTCGCAGAAGGCTTCCGCGTCGTCTGTCTTGCCGGCTACAGTCAAATCGGAAAATAGATATTCACTCATCAAAGGCAGCATCAGGTCAATGGCTTCCGTATTTGTCCAATATGCGCGTAACGCCTTGTCTGCCGAAGCTAATGCTGCGTCTAAACCTTTCACCGTACTGAATGTAACCGTAGGTTCATAAAGAGAGAGAGGATCCGGTTTCACGAAATCATCAGAGCATCCCGTAAGAAACAAAGAAACACATGCAGTTCCTATCCATATTTTGAATTTACCTATATTGTATTTCATATTCCGTTCTTTTTAAAATGTTAAGTTTATACCTAAAGAGTAAGTTCTCGGTGCAATATCGCCGGTCTCAGGGTCTCCGTATTTCCATTCTTTGCTCCAGGTAGCCACGTTGCGTAGGGTGGCAAAGACTTTTGCATTCCGAATGTTAAATCTGGACAGGAATACTTCCGGAACGTTGTAAGCCACTGAGATATTCTCCAGACGAATAAACGAGCGGTTAATTACCCTGCCCGGTGCAGTAAGCCCCGTAGGCCCTTGTGCAGAAAGACGGGCGTATTCGTTCGTGGGATTATCCGGTGTCCAATACTCCTTGGTATAAATGTTCTGGCAGTTGGTAATCTGCGAGTAATTATTGTCATTATTCAGGTAGTTTCCGTCTAAGCTCTTGTGTCCCATATAGGAGTAAAGATTAAAGGAGAAATCCCAGTTCTTATAGAGGGTAAAGTTGTTTCGCATAGACCAGTGAACAGGTGGTGCGGTCTCACCCAGGAACTTCTTGTCGTTGTTGTTGTAAACGGGGGAGGTGGTTCCATCTGTATTTTTCCGGTCGTCCGCCGTGTTATGGTTGGCCACTTTCGGGTCGCCCGGCTTCTGTCCATACCTGGCGGCTTCTTCCACTTCGTCCTTCTGCCAGATGCCTGTCACTTCATAGTCCCAGATAGCGCTGATGGGCTGTCCGATGAACCATTCATTACTTATATCATCCCGTTCCTTGGTGATGGTATTGCCGGCAGCGTCCACGATGGTTTCATATTCACCGTACAATTCTTTGATTTCGTTCTTGTTGTAGGAGAAAGAAAAAGAGGTGTTCCACTCAAAGTTTTCCATCTCAATATTGCGTGTATTGAGCGAAATCTCAAACCCCCGGTTTTCAACCCGTCCCAGATTGGTGGTTATGGAGGTGAATCCGGTAAAGTCGGGCAGTGACTGTTTCATAATCATGTCCGTGGTGGGCATGATGTAATATTCCAGGCCGGCATTGATGCGGCCTCTCAGAAAACTAAGGTCTAAACCTGCATTCCAGGATGTAGTCTTCTCCCACTGCAGGCCGGTGTTGGGCAAGCGGTCGACAAAAAGATACTTCATGTCCTTCAAAGCATTGCTTGCAGCGTTGATGTATCCTTGCGAATACTGCCCCAGCGCCAAGTTGGCCAGCGCAATGTAAGAATTTTCCAGGCTTCGGTTACCGTTCTGACCGAAAGAGATACGTAATTTGCCGGAATCCAACACATCGCTCCATTGCCAGAAATCTTCGTTGGTGAATGTCCATGCCAATGCTCCGGAAAGGAAGTTAGCATACGGATTGGTGCTACCAAAAGCAGAATACCCGTCGCGACGAAAGGAGAATGTCCCCATGTATTTCTCGTCATACGAATAGAACAAGCGCGCCAGATATCCGGTAGCGTTCTCTTTTGTATCGGTCGATCTGAAAGAGCTGAGACTTTTATCCGCATTGGCTGTAGCATGTAGTCCTAATGCTTCTGATGGCAGGATGTTTTTAGCTTCTATTCTGTCCAGCCAGGATTGGCGTTCTTCCGCTTCCTGTACCAACGTTAGCATCACGTGATGTTTTTTGTTAAATGTATAATCCCAACTGATTGTGTTGTTTAGTGACCAGTCAAACCGTTTGGTCTGTTCGCGGTTCACTCTTGTTTCTGTTTCTGCTTGCCAGTCGGGATGTTCTGATGAACGGTAGTATCTATCGTAAAAGAACTGGTAACGCGGAGAGGCGTTAAACGAATAAGTAACGCCAAAAGGAAGCGTCAGCCTGGCTGTCAGGATAGAATTAAATACTGTAAATCCCTTTTCCAGATCAAGGAATTGACGGTCGTAGTCGAAGTTATATCCTTTCCAGTATGCATTTTCTCCCTGCGGATGGGCTACAAGTTTTCCCTGATCATTATAGGGAGTAGCGAAAGGGCTGTTGCTCGTTATCTGGTTGTACCAGTCGGTGGCTATGTCGCCGTCCGTGCGGTTTTGGAAGTTGATATTGGCTCCCACGCTTAACCAGTCAGTAACCTTGGTTTCCAGCTTCAGGTTGGAGCGTACAGCACTGTATTCATTCCCGCGCACCACGCCTTCATTGGAGAGGTATCCCAGCGAGAAGTAGTAGTTTATTCTTTCGGTCATTCCGCCGACGCTTACATTGTAGTCCTGGTTCAACCCCGTGTGGAAAGAGTGGTCATACCAGTCGAACGTTTTTCCCGCCAGAAAGTTGGCAAGCGTCACCTCGCTGGCATTCAGCCCTATGCGCCTTGCCCAAACCTCATCGTTACTCATGCCGGTATCCTGAGTGGTCTGGTTTCTCCAGGCATCCATGGTAAGTCCGTACTTGCTCAGGTTGGCATCCGTAGGACGGTCATAATATCCTGCGGGGCGGTTGCTCGTTTGATAAGCCTCGTATTTACCGGTAGACGGATTTACGCCATACGTGTCGGTAGTGTAAAAATCTTTGCGGTAATTCAGGTAGCCATCCGCACCATACACCTTCCGGCCGTCTGCCATGGTAGTCCATCCCACATTGGCGCTGAAGTTGATTACCGGCTTTTCCGACCGTCCTTTCTTAGTTGTCACGGTGACAACGCCATTGGCAGCCTTTGCACCATATACAGCAGCCGATGATGCATCTTTCAGCACGTCTATCTGCGCAATGTCGTTGGGATTGATTTCAGAAAGTTCTCCATAAAACATCATTCCATCCAGAATGATGAGCGGATCATTGTGGCCACCGTCGGTATATACGGAGCGCTGGCCCCGGATACTCATGGAACCGCCTCCCTTGGCGGATTTGTCGAAACCCACGTTCAAACCGGCTGTTCCGCGCAGGATGTCCTGCACCGTTTTAGGCGCTTCATTGGCCAAAGCATCCGGACGAATTTGCGATACGGAGCCGGTGAGGTCTTTCTTGCGCATCGTTCCGTAGCCGACTACTACAACTTCATCAAGTATTTCGGAATCTTCCAACAGCACGATAGTCAGATTTGATTTATCCGACAAACGGATTTCCTGCACCTTATAACCTATATAAGAAAAGACCAATGTCTCTCCTTTTGAGGCTTGAATCGAAAATTTACCGTCAATGTCTGTAATCGTTCCGTTTGAAGTTCCTTTCAACTGAATCGTCACTCCAATTAGCGGATTTTCATTACCATCCAACACTTTACCTGTAATGGCGCCCTGTTGGGCATACCCGCTTACTACACCTATAAATAAGAGAGTAAGCCATGTCAAAAATCTGTTTTTTTTCATGTTACTAAATTACTTTAATTGGTTTAATAAAAAATACATTCTGTTATCCCGAAAACTACTCCAGTTACCTTAAACCGTTCTATATTTTTGCCTTAAGTCTTCCATAGTCTTCCCTAATGTCCCTAAAAACATAATAAAGGTATACGTATCTCTACCAAACCGTGCCAAAAATATACCCACATAGGGGATAGAAATTGTTCAGACTAAAATTCGCTACCTGATTGAGCAAAAAGATATCCATTTTCAAGATAAGCCCAGACCATCTTTCTTTGCGGACTTTAGGATTATTTCATATATTTGCATTATCTCTTAAATCCAATGTTAATCTTGTTATTATGAAAACGTACATTTCAAGAGTTCTCATATATTGTTTGTTCTGCCTGTCTTTTAGCATTTCGCTCAGTGCTCAACAAATTATCGTCAGTCCTATGCCTTTTCTGGACAAATTATCCATAAACTCTATTTTCAATCTGTATCAGGACAAGCAAGGTTTTATCTGGATGGGAACTGTATATGGACTGGAACGTTATGACGGATATGATATCCAGCCGTTTATAAACAATTATAAAAATCCGCATAAACTCTCCCATAATGATATCCGGTGTTTCGCTGAAGATGATGATTATCTGTGGGTGGGAACAATTCAAGGAATCAATCTGGTAAATAAAACCACATACCAGATCACCTCATTTCCCGATTCGACTCTACAGAAAAAAGAGATGAAAGATCTCTTCTGCGACTGGAAAGGGAATATATGGGCAGCCACTGAAAGAAGCCTGTTCAGATGCGACGCCCAACTCGGCATATTGAAGGAGTATCCGCTAAAGAACAATGCAAGCACCTTCTTTGAGGATCATGACGGCAATCTGTGGTTTCTAACATGGAACGGAGATATATTGAAATATGAACGTCAGGATGACTCTTTCATGGAATATGCCCAAATGGATAATAACAATCCTTACCGAATGACACAAGACAATCAGGGCAGGTATTGGATTGCGACCTGGGGAAGCGGAATCTGGCGTTTCGATCCTGGTAGTGCACAAAAAGAGCAAATGTTTCACCGGCAATCCATCATCAACCCCATCCGCCATTCTCCTGAGCAAGTCTTTTATGACATCGTTCAAGACGATGCGTATGGCTATATATGGGCGCTCTCTCATTTCAGGCTCTATGTATTCCGCATAAACGATCGGGATGAATTGGAAGAAGTAAACATCAATACGATAAAAGACATCAATCAACCTATAGACCAATATAAAACGTACAGCCGGATAATCAAAGATAACTCCGGCAATTTGTGGATTGGAGCGTATGACCAGGGCTATACAATAGCCTTTGAAAAAGCAGAGATACTGAATTATACCATGGAGAACATGAAAGAGAAGTTAGGATTGGATGCCAATATCTTGTATTTCAACAAAGATTCAAAAGGAATCATTTGGTGTGACCAATCACGCTATGGACTCTGCCTCTTTGACGAACTGACCGGAAAGACGACTTATGGAAACAATTCGAATGCTTTGTATTCGATAGTTGTGACATCCATCGTTCCTTCACAGAAAGAAGATGCGGTGTGGTTAGGCGGACGCAACGATTTTTCTACCCATATATGGAAAATGAAACAAGAGCAGATGCGTTTTTCTGTTTTGAAAGAATTCGACTTGAAGGACGTCATCGACTTTCCGGGTAACATTTCTCAATTGATTGAAGACAATCATGGGAATATCTGGGTGGGAACCAACGCTTACTTATTCTTCAAATCGGCTGAATCTAAAGAGTTTGTCGCACTCCCTTTCAACATATCTCATATTTCCGATATGTATAAGGACAGTAAGGGCAATATATGGATTTGTTGCCCGAAAGATATTTATCAAGTAACTTACGAAGGCAAACCGATTCTGTTGAAACACTATACCAAAGAAGAAATTCCATTGTACGAAGGGGCTATAAAAAAGATATGTGCAGACAGTCATGCTGTCTGGTTTTCCACCTCTTTAGGACAATTGTTCCGATTGGACAGGAAAAAACAAAAAATAACGGAACGAACGGACGCTTGCGGACTGAAGGGGGATAATATCTTGGAAATTCTATCTCATGGAGAAAAGATATGGATTGTATGTGACAAATATATAATCTGCCATAACTGGGCCCAAAAAGAAAATACTACATATTCCGTCAATGATGCCAACATTTTCGTATCTTCTTTTCGCCATAATGCGGCTTTCGTAGATAAAGAAGGTTGCCTGTACGCCGGAGGGCACAACGGTTTCATCAAAATATTGCCGGACAGACAGGATGTAAAGAGAAATCAGACAGGACAGGTGCTTGTAACCGATGTAAGGTCCGACAACAGATCCGTACTTTTTTCTCCTGTTGGCAAGGAGGCTGGCAACTCCGTTCATCAAATAACGCTCTTACCTGACGCACGAAACATTGAAGTTGCATTCTCCGCCCTTTCCTATACCTCCGGTCGAAGAATCAAGTATGCCTATCAACTGGAAGGAGTGGACAAGAAATGGACGTATATAGAGAACGGGAAACATTCAGCTTTTTATAATCATCTTGCCAAAGGGGAATATATCTTCCGCATAAAAGCTACCGACCCCTATGGCAACTGGATGAAGGAAGAACAACAGTTAATCATACACCGTCTTTCCGCTTGGTATGAGAGTTGGTATGCTCACTTGCTATATGCCTTTTTCATCATGTTTTTCGTATATCTTTTGTTTCATGCCTACACAAAACGTATGGCGCGGAAAAAAGAATTGAAACTCCAGGAAGAACTTACCCAGATAAAGCTGAATTATTTCACAAATGTCTCGCACGAACTACTTACTCCGCTTACTATCATTTCTTGCGTAGCCGATGATCTGGAAGAAAACAAAGAAAGTTCGGAAAGACAGGTGGAGATACTGCGCACCAACGCCAACCGGCTGAAACGACTATTACATCAAGTCCTGGATTTCCGGAAAGTGGAAAGCGGAAAGATGAGGCTGAATGTAAGTAATAACAACATATCTTCTTTTGTATCGGACATTGTAGCTTCCAATTTCAAATCATTGGCTCATAAAAAAAACATCTGTCTGACCACTCAAATAATGGATGGAGTCTGGGGGTATTTGGATATGGATAAATTCGACAATATTTTGTTCAATCTGCTTTCTAATGCTATCAAATACACTCCTTCGCATAAAAAAATAAGTGTAGACATGTATGCTGTCTACAAAGAGGATCGCAGATACCTGATACTCAAAGTGGCAGATGAAGGGGTAGGAATTGCAGAAAAAGATATCAAGCAAATCTTTACCAAGTTTTATAATAACAGAAACAATCTGGGATACAAGTCAAACGGAATAGGTTTGTCACTTACCAAAGAGCTGGTAGTTATGCATCATGGAAGTATTGAAGTAAGCAGTAAAGTGGGTAAAGGCTCTCTCTTTACTGTGGAAATACCGATAGACAAAGAAGCATATAACGAACAGGAGTTCGTTGGCGTCTCCTCCGAAATCATTCAAGAAAAAAATGCGGGCGCATCCGAACAGGATGACAAGCCTTGTATCCTGTTTATTGACGACAACAGGGATTTGCATGAACTCATATTTCGTATTTTCAATAAAAGGTATCAGATACTCATAGCCGAAAATGGCATGGATGGACTTGAACTGCTTAAAAACAATACGGTGGATATCATTATCTGTGATGTAGTGATGCCGCAAATGGACGGATTGGAATTTTGCCGGCAAATAAAGAGGGATTTACAGACGAATCATATTCCTGTCATTATGCTGACAGCCAAGAATGCACCGGACGATCAAATAGAATGCTATAAGGCCGGGGCGGAAAGTTATATCGCCAAACCTTTTGAAATGAAAATATTACAGGCGCGCATAAACAATCTGTTAGAAACACGCGAATTGTCCTGGCAAAGTTTTCGTTCCAGAATGGAAATAAATTTCTCTAATTTAAATTATCGGAATCCCGATGAAGCATTCCTGAATGATGCGATACAATGCGTGCAACGACATATTCAAGAACCTGATTTTGATACCGTACAAATGGCGTCTGATTTAAATATATCCCGCTCCACTTTAAGCCGGAAATGCAAAATCATCACCGGGTGTACTCCTTTGGAATTTATTCGGAATATAAAACTTAAATATGCTTGTACCTTACTAAAGAACAAGACGGCAAACATCTCTGAAATAGCCTATGCCACGGGATTTACGTACCCCAAATATTTTTCCAAATGTTTTAAAGAAGAGTTTGGTATGACACCGACAGAATATCAGAATCAATGAGACGAATGTTTTGTGTTGATAATGATTAAAAACGGTGTACTATACAAGTAAATCGGTCAATAAAATACCGGAATAACAATCTTTTTAGCATATTGACCGTATCAGGAATCTTTGCCTGATGGATTCCCTGTACGCCATAGAAGGCTCAGAATAGAGGTTGAGGAGTCAACCTGTTTTCGTGATAAAACGAAAAGCAGTCAACCGGATATCGTTTTAAGGGGTAAACAAGTCAACTTACGACAGGAATAAGATGAAAACAGTCAACCGGAATCAGGTTTACTGATACGGCACGGCCGGTTTCGTGTTAAACAACTCAACTTCCGTGTTAAACACGGACACCCGTTCTGTTTAACACGGCTACCTGTTTTGTTAAACACGGAAGTTGGCGTGTTTAACACGGAAGT
>JAIRNG010000143.1 GCA_031258135.1 Mediterranea sp. (in: CFB group bacteria) | reverse complement strand
GTTGCATTCTGCTCAATAAATTCGCGACGGGGGCCGACATCTTCACCCATCAGCATGGAGAACACATAATCCACCTCTGCCGCATTGTCTATGGTGATTTGTTTCAGCATGCGGTTTTCCGGGTCCATTGTCGTTTCCCAGAGCTGTTGTGCGTTCATCTCGCCCAGGCCTTTGTAGCGTTGGGTATGAACGGCATTTTCGGAACCGCCGCCATAAGTTTCAATGAACTTCTGACGTTGCGCGTCCGTCCAGCAATATTCTTCTACCTTGCCTTTCTTGCAAAGATAAAGCGGAGGGGTAGCGATATACAGATATCCGTTCTGGATAAGCTGTGGCATATAGCGGAAGAAGAATGTCATGATCAGCGTGTCGATATGAGATCCGTCGACGTCGGCGTCGGTCATGATAATGATCTTTTTATAGCGCAGCTTGTCGAGGTTTGCCTCCTTGCTGTCTTCCTCGGTGCCGATAGTAACGCCCAGAGCCGTATATATATTCCGGATTTCGTCGCTCTCCAGCGCTTTGTGATACATGGCTTTCTCCACATTCAGAATCTTACCGCGAAGCGGAAGGATGGCCTGGAATGTGCGGTTGCGTCCTTGCTTTGCCGTGCCGCCCGCAGAATCCCCTTCAACCAGGAATAGTTCGCATCTGTCCGGATCGCGGTCCGAGCAGTCGGCCAGCTTACCCGGTAAGCCTCCGCCCGTCATCGGCGATTTGCGCTGCACCATCTCGCGGGCCTTGCGTGCCGCCTGGCGTGCGGTTGCCGCAAGGATAACCTTATCGACAATGATCTTCGCTTCTTTCGGATGTTCTTCCAGGAAGTAGGCCAACGCTTCGCCTACGGCCTGGTCCACGGCTCCCATTACTTCGCTGTTGCCTAACTTGGTTTTGGTCTGTCCTTCAAACTGCGGTTCGGCAACCTTTATGGAAATAACGGCCGTCAATCCTTCGCGGAAGTCTTCGCCGGTTATCTCTACTTTTACCTTTTCGAGCATTTTGGAGTCTTCGGCGTAATTCTTCAGCGTGCGCGTCAATGCGCGGCGGAATCCGGCAAGATGCGTTCCTCCTTCGATCGTATTGATGTTGTTTACGTACGAGTGGAGATTTTCCACATACGAAGTGTTGTACATAATGGCCACTTCTACCGGAATACCCTGTTTCTCCGTGCTGATGTAGATCACATCATGAATCAGATGTTCACGTGAAGATTCGATAAATCTCACAAATTCCCTCAATCCCTCTTCAGAATAGAACGTTTCGGTCTTAAAGGAACCGTTTCCTTCCGTCACCCGGCGATCCGTTAACGTAATGGTGACCCCTGCGTTCAGGTATGCAAGTTCGCGCATACGGGTAGCCAGGATGTCATATTTATATTCCGTTACGGTGAAGATCGTATGATCCGGCACGAAGTGCTGGCGTGTACCTCTGTTTTCGGCTGTTCCGATTTGCTTTACGTCGTACAGCGGTTTGCCTGTTTCGTATTCCTGTTGATAAAGCTTGCCGTCTTTGGCTACCTGGGTAGTCATGTGGATGGATAATGCATTCACACAAGACACTCCTACGCCGTGCAAACCTCCGGAAACTTTATACGAATCCTTGTCGAACTTGCCTCCGGCGTGAAGTACGGTCATTACGACTTCCAAAGCCGATTTCTGTTCTTTCTCATGAAAGTCTACCGGAATGCCGCGCCCGTTGTCCTGAACGGTTATGGAATTATCTTCGTTTATCGTAACGTCGATACGATCGCAATATCCGGCCAGGGCTTCGTCGATGGAGTTATCCACTACTTCATAGACCAGATGGTGCAATCCCTTTAAACCCGTGTCGCCAATGTACATTGCGGGGCGTTTTCTTACCGCTTCCAAGCCTTCGAGCACCTGAATGCTCTCGGCTGAATATGTACCGTTATTGTTAGTGATTTGTCCTTCACTCATAATTTATCTTTTCTATTAAATATGAAGCAAATATATTGAAAATATTCCATAAAACGGGCTTCTGCAACCTTTAATTTTCTGAGTTCCTGCGCTTTTTGTTTTTTCGCCTTAGCGTGACACAAACAACAAAAGACCGAGCTGTAAGGTCCGGTCTTCGTAAATATATATAATCTGAATCAGATTAATTTCTTACGCCAATTTATTTATATAGATAGCCAACTTAGACTTTAAGTTGTTCGCTTTGTTCTTGTGAATAATATTCACCTTCGCCAATTTGTCGATCTTCTTAACGACAAATGGATACAAAGCTATTGCTTCCGTTTTTTCTGAAGTAGAGCGGAGTTTCCGGACAGCGTTACGCATGGTCTTTGCATAATATCTGTTGTGAAGCCTTCTCTTTTCTTCCTGTCTGATTCTCTTTAATGATGATTTGTGATTTGCCATTTCGACTAATCTTTTTTGTTCGTTTAGTTTAAATTTTGTAGCCCATAGGGGAGTCGAACCCCTCTTTCAAGAATGAAAATCTTACGTCCTAACCGATAGACGAATGGGCCAATAAATCAAGCAACGCTGCTTCGGAATCGTGGTTATTTCCCGATTGCGGATGCAAATGTAGAGACTATTTTTGAATAACCCAAATATTCCTGCGAAATATTTTTGAGGCTCCTGCGTTATTTTTTTTGCAGGTCGGCGTTGTTCGGGGGTTTCCTGACCAGGACGGAGTGATGGGGTTTTTTGGTTTTCGGTTCCTGAGTTTCGATTCTAATTCGTAGCTTTGTTACCGAATTGAAAACGACATCTTATTTAAATGTCTTATGTTACAGAAGACCGCCGGGATTGTTCTTCATTCCTTAAAGTATAATGATACATCGAATATCGTCGATATATATACGGAGTTGTATGGCAGGACTTCTTTTCTGGTTCCGGTTTCCCGGAAACGAAAGGCGGCGGTCAGACCGGTATTTTTCCAACCTTTATCTATTATAGA
>JAIRNG010000033.1 GCA_031258135.1 Mediterranea sp. (in: CFB group bacteria) | reverse complement strand
CCCTCTCCTTTGGAGAGGGCCGGGGTGAGGCTTCCGGGGTGAGGCTTCTGGGGTGAGGCTCGTTCATTCAACAATCCTCACCGCTCCCTTGTCCGCAGAACTCACCATACCGGCATAAGCCTTCAGGCTCTTTGAAACATACCGCTCACGGGTTACAGGCGTCATCGGACGGGCGGCAAGTTCTTCATCGCTCAGTTTCACACGGATTGTCCTTGCCGGAATATTGATTTCGATGATATCGCCATCCCGGACTTTTCCGATGTTCCCGCCGGCGGCGGCTTCAGGAGATATATGGCCAATGCTCAGGCCGGAAGTGCCTCCGCTGAAACGTCCGTCGGTGATCAACGCGCATGCCGTACCCAGATGCCTGGACTTTATATAAGAAGTAGGATATAACATTTCCTGCATACCCGGGCCGCCTTTAGGGCCTTCATGCGTGATAACGACGACATCGCCGCTGACGACCCGGCCTTTCAGAATACCTTCGCAGGCAGCTTCCTGTGAGTCAAAAACCTTGGCAGGGCCTGTGAACATCCGGATGCTTTCGTCCACGCCGGCCGTTTTAACCACACAACCGTCCCGGGCTATATTCCCTTTCAATACAGCCAGTCCGCCATCTTTGGAGTAGGCATGCCGCATATCACGGATACATCCTTCGGCGCGGTCGGTATCCAGTTCCTCATAACAGGTGTCTTGCGAACCCATGACGAGATTGAACTTACCGGCGGGAGCGCTCTTATATTTCCGTATCGCTCCGGGCAATACGCATGGACTTGTAATCGCATAGTTGTCCAGCGCCTCACCCAGCGTCATTCCGTCAACGCGGCCGGCCGTCGTATCGACCAGCCCGGCTTTGGCCAACTCATTCAGAATGGAGAGAACGCCACCGGCACGGTTAACATCCTGAATATGGTATTCCGGCGTATTGGGAGCGACCTTACACAAGCAAGGGCATTTACGGGACAGCCTGTCGATATCGTCCATGGTGAAGTCCACTTCCGCTTCGTGGGCTATCGCCAGCAAGTGCAACACGGTATTCGTTGAGCCACCCATCGCAATGTCCAGCGTCATTGCATTCAGGAATGCCGGACGGGTAGCGATGCTCCGGGGAAGGACGGATTCGTCCCCCTCTCTATAATATTTATACGCATTCTCTACGATCGTCTTTGCCGCATCCCTGAACAGTTGCGTACGGTTGGCGTGAGTAGCGACGATAGTGCCGTTGCCGGGCAAAGCCAGCCCGATAGCTTCGTTCAGACAATTCATGGAGTTGGCCGTGAACATACCCGAACAGCTGCCGCAAGTAGGACAGGCGCTCGCTTCTATTGCGGCAACCTGTTCATCGCTTACGCTATCATCGGCCGACCGGATCATGGCGTCAATCAAATCCAGATGTTTTCCATCGAGTTCGCCGGCTTCCATCGGGCCGCCCGATACAAACACGGCCGGAATATTCAGCCGCATGGCGGCCATCAGCATACCCGGAGTGATCTTATCGCAGTTGCTGATGCAGACCATGGCGTCTGCTTTATGGGCATTCACCATATATTCCACACTATCGGCGATGATATCCCTGGAAGGCAATGAATACAGCATGCCGTCGTGGCCCATAGCGATTCCGTCGTCAATGGCTATCGTATTGAACTCCGCAGCAAAGCAACCCAGCTTTTCGATTTCGGCCTTCACCTGCTGACCGATCTCATGCAAGTGCACATGCCCCGGCACGAACTGGGTAAAAGAGTTCACTATGGCAATGACGGGCTGCCCCATCTGCTCTTTCTTCATGCCGTTGGCCTGCCACAACGCACGGGCTCCCGCCATACGGCGTCCCTGGGTGCTGAACGAACTGCGTAGTTGCTTTTTCATTTTTCTTCCGGTTTCTTTTTAATCAAAAAAGCCTCTCTCACGCAAGTGAGAAAGGCTTTAAAAAATATCTTCATATACGACACCGCACACCCTTCTCACGCTTTTGACGGGACCACCACGAGGCTGACAATAATCAGAGACAAGCTAATGGGTGTACTGTTGATCATAACTAATATCCGTTGTTTTAACTATGCGGCAAAGGTAAGGGCTTTTTTATTAACTCCAAACAAACCGAAGAAAAAAACGGCTAAAAATGAATATTCGTAAGAGAACAACGGATTGAACTCATTTTTTATCACCAAAACAATTTATCAACCGTTTCAGAGATCTTTTTATCCTTTTGCACCGTGTCATCCGCGTTATCCGTGTACTTAAATACAATTTAAACGCAGAAACTTCTTAAATTGAAAATTGAGAAATCCGTGTTCATCCGTGTAATCCGTGTCCCTAAATACAATTTAAACGCAGAATCGTCAATCGTCTAATCGTAAATAGCCGCAGGCGTCCCTGCGTCCTCATCTTTCCCATCGCCTGTCCGTTTCGTTCCATACCGCCTGTTCGTCCGTTCTGGGCGGTGCATCCCGCGGTATGGATATTCCGCAGTACGAACGTTCTCCTGTCCGGGGGTCGACGTGTTCGTACCGGTATGGGTTATGCGCTTTCTGTGCGGTCTCCTCCTGTTCCAATTCCGCCAGGATCGCTTTGTGGGTGGCGGTTCCTTTCCGGGTGAAGTTGGCGAAGTCGTTTTTGGCATCCCTTTCCGAGAGGATATGGTTTTCGTTTCCCATGACGATGACATACCGGATGAATATGGCTGCAATTTCCGCTCCCTTTCCGTTCAGCGGAAGTCCGGTACGCATGCAGATCAGTTCTTTCCAGTACACATCTTCCATGGCTGAGTGAACGAATCGTTCGAAGGTTTTTCTTCTTTCTTCTTTCTCTATGATGTTGATTAGTTATTATATATAGGCTGGACGCCGGCTGGATGCCTGGCTGGATATCCGGCTGGATGATCGCTCGTCAGAAATCTCCCCTTGGTATCCCGTTGGGCCTGTTCCGCCCGTTTTTTTCCTTTTGCTGTCTGTGAAGCACTTTTTTTTGTTAATTTCATCGGTTTATCCTTTCTTTTCCGCAGGATTGTTTTTTTCTTTTCTGCATGCTTTTTAAATTGCGGGTGCAAAGTAAATACATATTTTTGAAATATGCAAACAAATCGCTTATTAAATTGAAAATTGAAAGTTGAAAATTGAAAATTACGATGCCGCATGGAAATCCGTGTTCATCCGCATAATCCGTGTCATCCGTGTACCCATCCTAATTTTCAATTTTCAATTTAAGAATGGTAAATCGTCCATGTGATATTCGCATTTATAGAACTTTCGCTGAAAAAAGTTTTATGATTCAAAACTACAATGTATCTTTGCATCAAATTAAACGACGAATGAGGATTGTATCGCACAAGAAGCTGAAAGATTTCTACGAAACGAAAGGACGCGAGGATTCCCGCGTTGCCCTTGAGCGTTGGTATCACGTTGCGTTGAAATCCGACTGGAAAAACCTTTCAGACATAAAGGTCGATTTTCCGGCCACCGATTACACGGGCAACCAACACTATGTTTTCAACATTAAGGGCAACAAATACAGGCTGATAGTCGTTATAAGATTCACAATGGGGTATATCTTTATCCGGTTTGTGGGAACGCATGCGGAATACGATAAGATAGATTGTTCAACCATATAAAACAAATGCAGGTATGGAAAAGATAACAAAAGAACAGTACGGGTTTGCGCTCGCAAAGGTAGAGGAGCTTCTTCCTTTGGTCGATGACAACACGCCCGCCAATGACAAAAAGGCTTTGGAGCTGAGCGTTATGTCGGATATTGTGATAGCCTACGAAAAGGCGTATCACCCGATTGAAAAGCCAACCGTTTCGGAGCTTATAGAACTGTCTTTGCGAGAAAAGGGAATCACGCAACGGGAGTTGGCAAGTAACATCGGAGTTAGCCCTTCCCGCATCAGTGACTATATTGCCGGTCGTTCGGAACCGACCCTGAAAATCGCCCGGCTATTGTGCATGGTGTTAAACATACCACCCGAAGCCATGCTAAGGGTGTGAATCGTCTGATGGTATGGCCATACACAACCATGTAAAAGCTACAGGTATTTTGCTATAACGTGGTGGTTGCTGATATATCTTATGATAAAAATCATTTCATCGTCTTTTTGGTACACATTGAAGAAATCCTGTCAAATGGAGAAGGGTTTTGTAGTCCAACCCGGGGTTGTGGATGGATTCTTGGCGTGAGCGTACTGTCGTCAATCCCCTGTTTTCGCAGCATACGATTCAGGAGATAGCGTCTGTAACCGTCCGGAAGGCTATCTTCAAAGATTCCGAAATTACCCCCGGAACGGCTCGGGCCCGGCAATAAATAAATCCGGTTTTAAGGGTAAGCCCAATGGTGATATGGAAAATCTGGAAAGCAGCCATTCTTTACCGTATTGAAAAGCACACTGCCGGTTGTCGGGAGTCATGGTCAGTTCTCCCACTTTCCGGTCCCGGCACGATACGGTGAGTTTATTTACGGGCCTCATGGCGACTTCCCCTTTTACGTTCTTTGTTTTTGTTTATCCTGTCCAACTCTTCCATTGTACTATACAAGGGTTGAGAGAGCAACGCTTTTACTTCCCGGGTATAACCTAACGCTTTGGCCAAGGCGACATAAGATGATAAAGCGATAGTGTGCCTCTGTTCAAACTTGGCTATCGTTGCTGATGGCACTCCGCTGATTTCTGAAAGAGCGCTTCGGGACAACCCTTTCTCCAAACGCCGCTTCTGAAGATTCTCTGCCAATAGTTTCAGTATATCTTCGGTGGAATCTATGTTGAAATTATAGAATAAAGACATATAATGGTATTTATTAAGTCCGTATTTTCATATTAATAGCTATAATAACAGCTGTTACAAAGGTATATATTTGTTCTGAGATTTGCAAACTCATAGTTCAGATACAATCAGTTCTTAAATTGAAAATTGAAAGTTGAAAATTGAAAATTACGATGCCGCATCCTTTTTGAAACGCAGATTTACGCGGATTTACGCAGATTAAATACAGGTTTAAACACAGAGACACAGGTTTTAATTTACAAGTTCGTTAGTTAAATCTATGCACTTTCAGTGCAAGACTTTAGTTTTTAAAAATCTCATTTTACCTTTGCGTAAAAAAGGCAAATGGAAAACAGACACGGTTCACACA
>JAIRNG010000030.1 GCA_031258135.1 Mediterranea sp. (in: CFB group bacteria) | reverse complement strand
TTCGTTCGGATGCACTGTCCCTTTCGTTTAAATGCATTAATCTTTTCGTTTAGGTGCATATAAACGAATAAATTTATGCAGAAAGGATAATACTTTTATGCGATGTTTCAAACAGTTTTATGAAAACCGTGTGATAAGTATATACATCAGCTCACCGGTAAAACCCTGTGTTTAGGTTTTGATCTCCGATAGACCTCCAAAGAATGATAAACAGGGGATGCTCATTAAACGATCGTTTAATGACACATCTCCCGATGTACTGACAGACAAATAGACTTAACGATGAAGAAGATGGATTCAGAGAGGATGAAAAGAGTAAGGAAAGAAAGCGATTACACCAAAGCCAATATCTCGTTAGCCGTATCCACAATATGGTTGGGTCGGAAGGCTTCCAATTCCGTACGCGGCCGGAATCCCCAAGT
This sequence comes from Mediterranea sp. (in: CFB group bacteria), assembly GCA_031258135.1. Classification (GTDB taxonomy): domain Bacteria; phylum Bacteroidota; class Bacteroidia; order Bacteroidales; family Bacteroidaceae; genus Bacteroides. The sequence continues at coordinate 13,434 of JAIRNG010000030.1, read as the reverse complement.
TACCCCACAGGACGTAATATGACTATTGTTCGCCGTTTGCATATCTACCCCGGAATCTCCAACATATAGGACATTCCCTTGGGGGGTGGCTGTAATACGGAGTATATCATAGACAATAGCCGGATCGGGTTTGGGAGCTATGCCTTCCCGTTGGCCGAATACAGCCGCAAATTCGATTTCCGGAAAGTAGTGGGCAACAAGTTCTTCCGTTCCGGCTTGATATTTATTGGATGCAACAGCCATTAGTTTACCTTGACTTCGGAGGGTCTCCAATAATTCGGGAATCCCAGGGTACGGACGACTTTTGTCCATGCTATGCCGCGAGTAGAAAGGGATGAAAAGTTCCCGTACGCGAAGTATATTTTCCTCGGTTCTTTCTTTTTCGGGGAGAGCGCGTTCAAACAGTTTGTATATCCCGTTGCCCACCATAAAAGAATATGCCGCCTCTTTATGCGTGGGGAATCCAAGTCGCTCCAATGCATAATTTACACTCTGCGCCAAGTCGGCTATGGTATTCAGCAATGTCCCGTCCAAATCGAATATAATAAGTTCTTTCATCTTTATTATGTATAGGCTGCAAATTTACAGAATCCATTCTTTGCATGAAACATCCACGCCGAAGAACTCATTTTCCGGCACAATATCCGTACTCGCTACTCAGCTATTACAGTTCTCTTTTTTATGCTCAACGATCCATTCCCATCAGTTTTTTGCCAATTAAAGAACTATCTTTGAGATAATTCATTATATTTGGCAACAAACGTTTGCCTGTTAGCCTATATGATCATTAATCAAGACTCCTTTCATTTAGAAAGACTTAAGAACGATTCCCATCAGTCATTCGATTGGTTGTATGACACATACTCCGATATTCTATATGGATTTGTACTGGTACATACGAAATCAACATTTATTGCCGAGGAGGTTGTGCAAGATACCTTTATAAAAATATGGGCGAAGCGGCATAGCCTGAGCACGGAAGGTTCTTTTAAATCCCTGCTTTTAACGATGGCCAAAAACCAGCTCATAGATGTTTTCCGCCAACAGTTGAACAGAGTTGAGTTTACGGATTTTATTGAATATTGCGAAGAACAGCAATCCTATAATCCGGTGGAGGCCGATATTTATTTCGAAGATTTTTATGAAAAGCTGAATCAGACAAAAAAGATATTGCCCGAAAAGCAACGAATCGTATTCGAACTTAGTCGCGAAAAGGGACTGGACACAAAAGTGATTGCAGAAAGACTGGGCTTATCCGAACAAACCATTAAGAATCAGTTGACCAGCGCACTAAAGACGCTACGTGAAAAACTAAAGGAATACAATTACATGTTCTTTTAACCTTCTAATCGGATTATCCTTTTCCGGATATTTCTTTTCTCACCCAATTCTATGCTTTATAACACATAAAGCGGAATAGTACCGATTCCGGGTAAGTTCGTGTTATTTCTAAACTTAAATTATGAAAACTCGTCTTTTACCATTATATACCAACTATTTACTGGGAAAATACTCAAAAGAAGAATTTCTGGAGATGAAAGAGATAATCTCACAAACTTCGGATAAGGCGTTGGAACATCTCATGCACAAAACCTGGTTGAAAGAAACGATGCTCCCCCTGATGCCCGAAGCCGTCAAGAAAAGGATCAAAGCCGATCTTCATCTTTATACCACCGCCCAAAGCAGAAGAAGCAGGCAAATCCAAAAATGGCGGCCGGTTGCAGCGGTAGCCATTGCTTTTATACTTGCGGGTAGTTCGTTGCTTTATTATAATAATAGAAATACTGTCTATCAGAGCCCATTTATCGTGAAGACCGACAAACGGCAGAAAGCCTCTATTCTATTGCCCGACAATTCCAGCGTTTACCTTAATGCGGAAACAGCGTTGGAATATGATCTGAATAACAAGAAACAACGGAAAGTCTATTTAAGCGGAGAAGCCTATTTCGAGGTAGAAAAGGATAAAGACCATCCGTTTATTGTTGATCTCGGCGAACTCCAGATCGAAGTGCTTGGAACTTTTTTTAATGTACAAACGTATAAGAATGAGGATATTATCGAAGCATCGCTTATCGCGGGCAGCATTAAACTTACCGGCAAACAACTCACTGAAAGTTACTATCTGAAACCGATGGAGCAGGTCATCTATTCTAAAAAAGATGCAACGTTGCGGATCATTCCATTTGACAGCCGGCAAGAGTTGGGGTGGATGGACAACCGGTTGGTTTTTAGTTCCGAACCTTTATATAAGATCATACATAGTATAGAACGGTGGTATGACGTCCATATTGATTTGCAATGCCCCGAAATAAGTAACGACTTAATGTCGGGGACTTTCCATGATGAGGAACTGGAAAATGTGCTCGAAGCCATTAAGATTCAATATAAAGTGAATTACATCATAAAAGGGAGACAAATAATCATTAGTAAAAACCAATAATTCCGATAAAAACATGAAAGACACCTGACAGAAAAAAAAGAAAAGCCAAAGGGAGGCCAGTCCCTTCGGCTTATTTAACAGCCAAATTCTTGAAAACGAATCGAAAGCATTTCACAAGTATCAACTATTAAATCTTTTATTGATTATGAGTACAAATTTAAGAAATAGAATTTGTTCTGCATTGGATTTTGGAAAAAATACAATCGGACGGTTCTTAATAATTGTTATCATCCTGTTCGTATCCATCGGAGCTTCCGCTCAGTCCATTGATCAAAGGATATCAATTAAGGTACAGCAAGTCAGTCTTAAAGACTTTTTTAAAGAGGTCGAAAAACATTCTTCATTTACTTTTGTATATCGCGACATCATCCTGAATGAAAAACAGGATGTATCTATTGATGCCGCCAATAAACCGCTAAATGAAATATTGGCGCAAGTTCTTTCCCCTAAAGAGCTTGATTTCCATGTAAGCAACAAGACGATAGTTATCATTCGGAAAGAGGAAAAAGAGAAAACCGTTCTATCCCCCCGGACAAGAATTGTTACCGGTGTCATCAAAGATGGTTACGGGGAAGCGCTTATTGGCGCTACCGTGCGGATAAAAGGGGATGTCAACGGAACCATCACTGATCCGGATGGAAATTTCACATTAGCCGGCGTTCCCGAGGGAGCTACGCTTCAAGTGTCTTATGTAGGTTATAATACATTGGAAGTGAGGGCGGCAGGTGATAAACCTCTGGCAATTGTTTTGAAAGAAAATGTACAGGCGCTTAACGAAGTCGTGGTCGTAGGTTATGGCGTTCAAAAGAAGTCGGACATTACAGGGGCCGTATCTTCTCTTTCAATGGAAGTATTGGAAGAAAGACCACAGACCAATATTATCCAGACATTGCAAGGTTCCATTGCCGGATTGAATGTTTCCATTGTAGGTTCCAATGCAGAAGGTTCGTCCTCCACCACTACCATCCGTGGAAGCAATTCCATCACAGCATCCAATAAGCCGCTGATCATCCTCGACGGAATACCTTTCGATGGCCCATGGTCAGAGATCAATGCCTCCGATGTACAGTCCATTGAGGTCCTTAAGGATGCCTCTTCGGCTGCTATTTATGGCGCCCGCGGAGCAAATGGAGTCATTCTGATCACATCCAAAAAGGGGGATGCCGGCAAATTGAATATATCTTATAATTCATTCTTTACATTCAGCAAGCCGATAAATATTCCACGGATGATGAATGGCGAAGAGTTTTGGAAATATAAACTCGAGGCATTGAAAGAGGTGAATACCACTCCCATCACACCCGATAACCCCGAACCATGGTTGGCCAACATGACCGATACGGAAATAAGAATGTATGAAGAAGGACGTTATACCGACTGGGTAGATGCCATTACCCGCAACGCCTTTTCTCAGCAACACAACCTCTCTTTCCGTGGTGGTGCGGCTAAAACCAAATTTTATATCTCTTTGAATTATATCCATTCCGAAGGTGTGGCCTTAAACAATGCATTTGAACGCTATAACTCCAGAATAAACCTTGAACAGGAATTCTTTTCCTGGCTTAAATTCTCAACCAGTACACAGCTTGGACGATATAACCGGAGCGGTAACAGTCCGGACTTTGGCCGTGCATTCCTTATGATCCCATTGGCAGAGCCATACAATGAAGACGGAAGCGTGAGGCTTAAAGCATGGGAACATTCCAGTGAGGCTTTTAATCGCAATCCATTGAGTAATATCAATGAAAAAAATAAGGATATACGCTATAAAGTGATTACCAACAATGCGATTGATATATCCGTGCCTTGGGTGAAGGGACTTAGCTATAAACTGAACACGGGTTTTACATTAGAAACCAGCTCATGGAAAAACTATAAGGGAAGAGATACATATCAGGGAGAAGCTTCTAACGGGGAATTGAACACCGACGATTGGAATTCTACCGACTGGATCATCGAGAATATCATTACTTATGTAAGAGAATTCGGCAAACACAATATTTTCTTTACCGGTCTTTATTCGGCTCAGAGTAAAATGTATGAGCAAGTCGGAATGACCGGGAAAGACTTTCCCAATGATGTGATGTATTACTATCAGCCATCCAAGGCAGGAACCCTTTCCGGTTCAGCCGGCTACTGGAAGCAAAATCACATCTCACAGATGGCCCGTTTAAACTATTCTTATGACAGCAGATACCTGCTCACGCTGACAGCCCGCCGCGACGGATATTCTGCATTTGGAGAAAACAGTAAATTCGGCGTCTTCCCTTCAATGGCATTGGGCTGGAACATGACAAGCGAAAAGTTCTTTGCCGACTCCAAAATAAGTGATGTGGTTAGCAATCTTAAACTCCGTTTGTCATACGGCAAGAACGGTAATGAAGCCGTAAGCGGCGCTTATGTGACGCTACCCAACCTGAATACCTTTAATTATCTGACGGAAGACCATAAACCGATGTATGGTTTCTATCCCGTAAAACTGGCGTCGCCTAACCTGGGATGGGAAACAACCACGTCGTTCAATACCGGTCTTGACTTCGGATTGTGGGGAGGAAGAATACAGGGTACTTTCGACATCTACTGGTCCAACACCAAAGATCTGCTGTTACAAAGAACTATACCGACCATCAACGGAACTAATGTTTTATTGGATAACGTAGGAGAAACATCCAACAACGGATACGAAATACAGATCACTTCGACGAATATCAATAAGAAGGACTTCAAGTGGAACACTACATTGAACTGGGTGCATTACAGTTCCAAAATAAAGAATGTGGGCTTATACGATGAGAACGGAAACCCGACAGACGATATTGCTTCGGGTTGGTTCATCGGCCATCCGGTAAATTCCAACTATGATTATGTATTTGACGGTATATGGCAGATCACGGATCCCAATAATCCGAAAGGAGCGCAGGATCCGAATTATCCGAACTCCATACCGGGATATATGAAATATAAAGATATTGACGGCGAAACAGGTATTACAACCGCCGATAAAACGATTATCGGTAAGAGTATTCCTGATTTCATGTTGGGAATGATGAACACTCTGAGCTATAAGAACATTTCATTGAGTTTTTTCATCAACTCACAGTTCGGACGTACAGCCAAGAACAACCTCAGAGATGTGAATGGCAACTCCTATGCGCAGAATAAGATGATGATTGAATTCTGGACACCGGAGAATCCCATCAACAGTTATCCTAAGAATCAGCTCAACAACGGAGTGAATCCCGAAGGTGCAGGTTTTTATGAAAAGACGGATTTTATCCGGCTTCAGGATGTCACGCTATCCTATAAATTCCCGAAACGCTGGATGGACAAGGCCGGAATCAACAGGCTGGAACTTTATACCAACCTTAAGAATTTTTACACATGGACCAAGTGGACAGGCCTTGACCCGGAATTTATTGGAAGTCAACGCGCTGCACCTCAATTGAGATCAATTATTCTGGGAGTTAAATTTGATTTCTAACTTATTAAAATGATACGAATATGAAAAAGTCAATATATATACTGCTATTGTTCTCACTCATTTGTACCTGGGGATGCGATGAAGATCTGTTCCTGAAAGAAGACCCCCGCGATGCTATATATGCCGAAAATCTATTGGTCAATTACACCGGATTTCAATCTATGGTCACTGCCCTTCATGGATTGATGAGAAATGAATATAGACGCGCCGATGCGAATGGAGTGGGAAGTATTCCCGTATCGCAGCATGCCGTATTTGCAGCAGGCGCAGACAATGCCTGGGCCAACAATGCCAGCCAGGAACTTAAATTCCTGTACAAACCCAGCGAAATCAGGAAAACGGATTTAGCGGTATTCGAAGGTACATTTCTGTGGCTTTACAAAATAATCAATACCGCCAACATGATCATATCGCGTGCCGAGCGCACCGATGTGAATTGGGAAGGTACAACAGAAATTGAAGACCAAGCCAATAAAGACGATGTGGCGGCGCGGGCGCGTTTCTTCCGCGCCTGGGCATACCGCCACCTGACATACGCCTATGGCGCAGTGCCTTTGTCGACCGAAGAGATCAGCGGACTGAATTACCGGACAGACTGGGAGCGTAATCCGGTATCGGAAATACGCGGGGTCATGGAAGAAGACTGGACGTTTGCAGTAAACAAACTCCCGTTGCGCGAAACAAACAACAATGTGATATCCGGAGCCATGGCCCGGCACTATCTGGGAGAACTCTACCTGGCAACCGACCGGGTGGATGATGCGATTGCCGTGCTGAAACCTTTGGTGGAGGGAAACGACTATGCATTGATGACCTCCCCGTTCGGCAAGAAACCGGCAACACCGGCTTGTCCGTTTATTGATGTATTCACCACGCCGGCTTTCAAAGACGGTAACAGGGAAGTGCTTTTCTATTTCGTCAATACCGAGCCAACGGTCAGCGCTTACGGCGTCCCTGACGATATGTATATTAAAAGCTCATGGAAGAATTATTATGTGAATGATGCCGTCATAAAGAAAAGTAACCTTAACGCTCCCGAGTATACCAGCAATACGTTGACACATCCGCAAGTCTTTTGGCTGAATAACGGAGGTAAAGGAGCCGGCCGTGTGGCTGTATCTTTAGGTTCTATCCGTCTTTATAACTATAAGAATATGGGGAAACAGGATATGCGTATAAATGAGCCTGCTTTCGTATGGAAAATATATGAGAAAGACGCGACGGGAAACATCGTAGAATTCCTCAACAAAGGAGTTACGCCTATTGATACGACGCTGACATCGGCCATGCTGGACGACAACAGAACCACCATCCAGAATTACAAATGGCCATCGACCCGCAAATGGGACTATGTACAACAAGTGCCGACTTCCGGAGAAATTGACGCCACATATGCCGATGTGGTATACCTCAGGTTATCGGACACCTATCTGCTTTATGCCGAAGCGCAGTACAAGAAAAACAACCCGGACGAATCCATTAAATGGATTAACAAGGTACGTGATCGCGCCAATGCTGTAGCCGTCACGGCAACTGATCTCAGCGCCGGAAAACTGGATCTGATTCTCGATGAGAGAAGCCGTGAATTACTTGCCGAGGAAGAACGCCGGCATACGCTGATCCGCGTAAGTCAGGAAAACGGAGGCGATGAACGTGCGGTGGAGAATTACTTCAAACGCCGTTCCAGACAGTATAACGAAGTAGCCGGAAGAGATGCCAGGGGAATGAATACGTATGAAGTACCTGTACTCTTTCCATTGCCTCAGGTATTTATCGACTCCAATACGGGACGGGTATTGGAAAACAATCCGGGCTATTGATTTCATTCACTGACATTTATATGACAGGGTGTATTAAAACCATTGGATATTTAATACACCCGCATATATCAACCTTACCACCGGAACTTATCTGTATGATGCCAATCCTAGCATTTATATTGTCCATACTCGTTATTGTATTGACAGCTAACTTTCTGTATAAAAAATATAATCCGCAGGGCGTGCTGGTTATGGCCGGCGTCCTGATGATCATCATTGCGCTGGCTCTCGGCACCGGTACGCCGGAGTTGATGAAACCTACCGGTAGCTTTGTTTTCGACCTGTTCAAAATTCTGGAGGAAACCTTTATCACCAACCTGTCGCGTGCCGGTCTGATGATTATGACCATTGGCGGATACGTTGCCTTTATGAATAAGATACAAGCCACCAATGCCTTGGTTTATGTTTCCATGAAGCCGCTTTCTTTTTTCAGAAAATACCCCTACCTGGCGGCAACGATCACCATACCCATCGGTCAGATGTTGTTTATCACCACACCTTCGGCTGCCGGATTGGGATTACTTTTAGTGGCATCCGTTTATCCGGTGCTTATTCATCTCGGTGTAAGCAAACTCACAGCTCTGTCGGTTATTTCTGTAGCCACCATTTTCGATCAGGGGCCAGGATCGGCAAATACCGCCCTTGCGGCAGAGCTTATTGGCGAAACGAATGTATTCTATTTCATTAAGCGCCAGTTGCCGCTTGTTTTGCCCACAACCATTATAGTCATGCTGTTGTACTACTTCAACAACCGTTATTTTGATAAGAAAGACAAGTTGAAGCAAGCCGGTGAAGAAGAGTTGCAGGAAACCCCATCCGCAGTTTCCTTCACAATAGATGCTCCGTTGATCTTTGCCTTGCTTCCGGTACTTCCCCTCATTCTGCTGATTGTATTTTCACCTTATATCGGATTATTCGATCCCCCCATCATCCTGAATACAACTACCGCCATGATTTTCTCCTTATTCGTAGCATTGCTATTCGTTTTGATAAGAAATCGCAGCCTGAAACAAACATTCGAAGCCTTCGGTAGTTTCTGGAAAGGAATGGGCAACGTCTTCGCCAATGTGGTAACGCTGATCGTGGCCGCTGAAATCTTCTCCAAAGGACTGATCAGCTTGGGATTCATTGATTCATTAGTTTCCATATCCACCCACCTGGGATTCTCAGGCATACTGATATCTACCTTGATTACGATAATCATCTTTTGCGCGGCGATACTTATGGGTAGTGGAAATGCGGCTTTCTTTTCATTCGGCCCCTTATTGCCCGGCATTGCCAACCAGTTGGGACTTCCGGCATATACCATGGTGTTGCCCATGCAGTTATCGGCCAGTATGGGGCGCGCCATCTCTCCGATAGCCGGAGTGATCGTTGCCATTGCCGGAGTGGCTGGTGTATCGCCGATGGAGTTAGCCAAAAGAAACGCTATTCCGTTGGCCGGCAGTTTGGTTTTCCTCATGATTTACCACTTTATTACTTTATAAAAACAGACCGTATGCTCAAGCTAATAAAAAATGCAGATATATACTCACCTGACCATGAAGGGATAAATGATATATTAATAGCCGGCGATCGCATAGCTCAGATAGACAAAAAGATAAATCCGGCAGGCATTGAAACCGAAGCGTTCGATGCACAGGGTAAAATCGTTACCCCCGGATTCATCGACCAGCATGTACACATCACCGGAGGAGGCGGACAAACCGGATATGCTTCCTTGGCGCCCGAAGTGCAATTGAGCGACCTGATCGCCTGTGGAACAACCACTGTAGTCGGCTTGTTGGGAACGGATGGTTTTGTGAAAGAACTGACCACATTGTATGCGAAAACAAAAGCCCTTGATATGGAAGGAATATCGGCCTACATGCTTACCGGTTTCTATGGCCTTCCGGAGAAAACACTGATGAACACCGTAGCCGATGATCTCATCTTTATCGATAAAGTTATCGGTTGCAAACTTGCCATGAGCGACGATCGCTGTTCTTTCCCGACCGGGTTGGAGATATTGCGACTCATCAATCAGGTACGTCTCGGCGGATTCACTTCCGGTAAAACCGGAACATTGCATATCCACATTGGTAATCTGCCGGACGGCATTTCCGTCTTACTGGATATTGCACGTAAATATCCGGTTTTCATACCTTATCTTTCACCTACCCACCTCATCCGGACGGAAGCCCTGTTCCATCAGGCCATAACATTCGGAAAGATGGGAGGGATGGTCGATTTCTCTACCGGAGGCACCAAGTTCGATACCCCCCGCAACTGTGTCATGAAAGCATTGGAGGCAGGAGCGCCTTTGGACCGCATCACTTTCTCGAGCGACGGCCGCGGAGGTGTGCGGAAAACGGATCTGCAAACCGGCACGGATACGTACAAGCCGGCGCCATTGGATTTGAATCTGAAAGAGATGGTTTTATTGGTGAAAGAAGCCGGATTACCATTGGAGCAAGCGCTTCAACTCATCACCGTAAATCCTGCAAGGAACATGAAACTCCCCCGCAAAGGAAAAATTAAAGAAGGATATGATGCCGATCTTTGCTTCTTGGATGAGAATCTCAACCTGACCGATGTTTTTGCGAAAGGTGAACAGATGATGGAAAATACGGAGATTGTAAAGAAAGGGAGATACGAACAATGAAAAGAGGCCTCCTTTCGGGCATGAGCTTCATCATACTAAGTTTATGCCATCTCCACGCACAGCAACTCCCGAATGGGGAGGGCAAATTTACTTTCACAGAATATGCGCCCTTTTCCGGACGCCCGGTAGATGTTTACTATTACATCCCGCCTACCGGCGATTTGGGAACCATGCCTGTTGTTTTTGTCTTTCAGGGAGCTGATCGTGGATTCGAGTACCTGATAGCGTTCTGGAAGAAGGCGGCCGAGGAAAAACAATTCATCTTCGTTCTTCCGCATTTCGACTTGCAACTCTATCCGCTGGAAGACTATCAGGAAACAGGTGTTCTTACGGCCGACCGTAAACATGTCAACCCGCAACGTTTGCAGACATCGGCGCTGGTCGATGAGATATTCAGCTATCTGCAGAGACATGCAGGTGCAAAAGCCACCGGATATATGATGTACGGGCACTCGGCGGGTGGACAGTTTATCCACCGGTTTATGCTCTTCTACGACAGTCCTTATGTGGAGAAAGCGATGGTAGGCAGCCCGGGGTGGTATACGTTCCCGGACAAACAGCAATCCTTCCCGTATGGGGTGGCCGACATATCGTATGTAGACGGGGAAACTCTCAGGCGTTATCTCTCTAAAAATATAGTCATTCAGTTGGGAAAAGCCGATACGGTACGGGAGTCCTATCTGCGTAAAACGCCCGAAGCTGAAGCGCAGGGCGGCAACCGCCTGGAACGGGGCAGAGTATTTTATGAATATGCCCGGCAACTGGCAGCCGACAATAACTGGCCTTTCCATTGGCGGAAAGAAGAAGTGGAAGACGTGGGGCATAACTCTGTCCGTATGGCGGAAAATGCGATCCCTACCCTGTTGAATGATTCTATCCGCGCACCGTTTAAACGCACGGCACAGAAGTTGGCGCTCCGCAACACTCCCACTTGGAACATCCGCCCAACTTCCCAGCCCGAAGCGGTCACCACTCGTTTCTATTCCGTTTCGGGAAAGAAATACCGGACTCCGACGTTATGCAAACCCGTAACGGAAGGATTGGCTTCGCTGACGGAAATCACCCGTTATCTGGGCGCATTAGTAGAACAACACCCCAATCGTGTCACGCTTTCCACACTTGGAATCAGCGCCGAAGGACGGGAAATCCCTGTTCTATATTTCGGAACGGGGAGAGATAAAAATAAAATAAGAGTATGGATACAGGCCGGTTTGCATGGCAACGAACCGGCAGGGCCGGAAGCAGTTTGCATACTTGCCGATTACCTGTTAAACGATGCCGAAGGCCAAAAACTACTTACCCATGTTGAACTCGCCCTTGTTCCGGTAGCGAACGTAGACGGATACGCCATACAAAGCCGGATGTCCGGTAGCGGGCTGGATTTAAATCGTGATCAGAGTAAACTGGCCGATCCGGTCTCTGTTCTATTGAAGAAAGCCTACATCAGTTGGACGCCCGAAGTAGCGTTGGACATACACGAATTTACCCCTTGGCGTAAAGATTACAATGCTTTTTTCCATAAGCCTGTGGCTATTTATGAAGATGTGTTGTTCCTGCCGACGGGACACCCGAATGTGTCCGGACCGATCCGGGAGTTTTCCCTGCACATTCTACAAAAAAGTGCGGGAGAGGCTTTGACAAAGAAAGGCTATACTTGGGGGTATTATTTTACGCCCAGCGTGGAAGGCGACCGGCTGCGGATAACCAAAGGAGCAGGAAGCCCGCAGTCGAGTTCCACCAACTTTGCGTTATCCAATGCCGCTTCTCTGTTTATAGAGATTCGCGGCATAGGGCTTGGGCGTACTTCTTTCAAAAGAAGAGCCGAGGCCGGTTTTATTGTCGCCGCCAATCTGCTGGAAACTTGCCGCAATAATAAAGACCAGCTCAAAAGTATAATCAGGAAAGCCGTTGCAGATGCAAAGAAAGGACACAAGCCCATTTATGTCTCTTTCAGGGGCAAGGAATCTCCTTATAGCGCCCGCTTCGTGGATTTTGCGCAGAATGATACGTTCTCCGTAACACTCCCTGCGCTGGATGTATTGGATTGCGAACCGGTTATCACGCGCTCACGCCCAAAAGCATATATCCTTGCCGACACCTGCCGGAATGCCGTACGGATATTGGAAATACTGGGGGCCGACATCAAAAGAGCCTCAAAACCTTTCATACGGAATGTAGAAGAATACACCGTCACGGAATACGAAAAGAGCGCAACGGTCTGGGAAAGGATCCATCCGGTAAAGGTAAAAACCGAAACGAAGAAGATCAGAAAGGCATTTCCTGCCGGGAGCTATATCGTTTCTCCGAATCAGAAAGCGGGCAATTACATCGTGACATTACTGGAACCCGAATCAATGAATGGATTTATCCCGTTTGGGGTGATTGAAGCTCAATCCGGAACAGCATTACCGGTTTATCGGCAGATAAAATAGAACCTGTTTTTCAGTTAACAACTCGTTAAATTGAAAATTGAAAGGTACTAATGAAAATCTTGTTATTTCCATAACTCAACGTAATATTTCCATAACTCAACGTAATAATCTCATAACACGTCGTATTATAGAAATAAGACAATACTCTTTAATTTAACCTGAGTTCGGGATAAGCAATTACAATTTGAAACGCAGATTTACGCAGATTCACGCAGATTATAATTATAGAATTAAAAATCCGTGGAATCCGTGTAATCCGTGTCTAAAAGAATCTCTGACACGGATTGCACGGATGACACGGATTTCAATTTTCAATTTACTAAGCGTTCGGGTCGATGTAGGTTCCGCCGTTGTAGTTGTCGTCCGGAGGCGTTGCGGGCCCAGTGTCGGGGACTCCGGGATCGGAGTAGCCGTAATTGTCGTTGCCGCTGCCCATTCCAATAGCTTGCGCCCTGGCAGGTGCGAGTGCATTTTCAACGATGAGCGTTGAACATTCCAGCATTTCGAAATTAGTTAATAATTCGAATCTGAGCGGTCTAACTAAAGATTGCGGCATACTATATATGTTTTAAAAATGAATAGTTGAGAAAACCCAAAAAAAATTTTTGGAGGAAAAG
>JAIRNG010000029.1 GCA_031258135.1 Mediterranea sp. (in: CFB group bacteria) | reverse complement strand
ACCCGAACGCCTGATAAATTGAAAATTGAAAATTGAAAGTTGAAAATTAAAATCCGTGTAATCCGTGTAATCCGTGTCTGAAAAAATCTCTGACACGGATTTCACGGATTACACGGATTTTTTAGTTTTATAATCTGCGAAAATCTGCGTTAATCTGCGTTTCAAATTCTTTAATCATTGTCATTTGTTTAATACGGTATGAACGAAAACGAGAGAAATCTCCGCGATATAACGCTAAAACCCTAAAAAAGGCGTACTTTTGCGGTTGTATACAAAATCACATGATCCATGAGTAGCCAGCGATACATGATGCGGGGCGTATCCGCATCAAAAGAAGATGTACATAACGCTATAAAGAATATCGACAAAGGACTTTACCCGAAAGCATTCTGCAAAATTATTCCCGACATACTGGGCGGAGACCCCGAATATTGCAACATCATGCATGCCGACGGCGCGGGAACGAAGTCTTCCCTTGCTTACCTGTACTGGAAAGAAACCGGCGACCTCTCTGTCTGGAAAGGCATTGCACAGGATGCGCTCATCATGAACATCGACGACCTCCTGTGCGTAGGAGCCATCGACAACATTCTGGTCTCTTCCACCATCGGACGTAACAGGCTGCTCATTCCGGGTGAAGTGATCTCCGCCATCATCCATGGTACGGACGAACTGCTCAACGAACTTCGCGAAATGGGAGTAGGCGTATACGCCACCGGCGGCGAAACGGCCGATGTGGGCGACCTGGTACGCACGATCATTGTAGACAGCACCGTCACCTGCCGCATGAAGCGCAGTGATGTGATCGACAACGCCAATATCCGTCCGGGCGATGTCATCGTGGGACTGGCGTCTTACGGACAAGCTGCCTACGAGACGGCATACAACGGCGGTATGGGCAGCAATGGACTGACCTCCGCCCGCCACGACGTATTCGCCAACTACCTCGCAGAGAAATATCCGGAAAGCTACGACGCAGCCGTACCTCCGGAACTGGTTTACTCAGGCAACCTGAAACTGACCGACAAGGTGGAAGGCTCGCCCATGGATGCAGGAAAGCTGGTACTCTCCCCTACCCGCACCTACGCACCGGTGGTTAAGAAACTGCTGGATGCGCTGCGTCCACAGATTCACGGCATGGTACACTGCTCGGGAGGCGCACAAACCAAAATCCTCCACTTCGTAGACAATGTACGTGTCGTCAAAGACAACCTCTTCCCCACCCCGCCACTGTTCAAGACCATACATGAGCAAAGCGGAACGGACTGGGCCGAAATGTACAGGGTCTTTAACATGGGGCATCGAATGGAAGTGTACCTTTCACCCGAACATGCCGGAGAGGTGATCGCCATCTCCAAATCGTTCAACATCGACGCACAGATCGTAGGACGCGTTGAAACCGGCGATAAAAAAGAGCTGATCATCAAAAGCGAATTCGGGACATTTGAATATTGATCATGGCTAAATCAACAGAAGTAAGAGTTGATCTTTATATGGGAGACTGCACAAAGCATCTAAAAACTTTAAAAGACAATTCGGTCGATTTAATTATAACTTCTCCCCCCTACGCAGACCAAAGAAAGGATACGTATGGCGGAATTTCAACACATGAATATGTCGATTGGTTTCTACCCATATCAAAAGAGCTTTTACGTGTGCTCAAACCCACAGGAACATTCATTCTAAACATCAAAGAGAAGGTTCAAAACGGGGAAAGAAGCACTTATGTAATGGAACTCATTCTTGAAATGAAAAAACAAGGCTGGTTATGGACAGAAGAGTTTATCTGGCATAAAAAGAATAGCTATCCGGGAAAATGGCCCAACAGGTTCAGAGATGCCTGGGAGCGTCTTTTACAATTCAATAAAAATAAGAAGTTCAACATGTATCAGGAAGAAGTCATGATCCCTACCGGCGATTGGGCAAAATCCAGATTAAAGAAACTTAGTGAAACCGATAAAAAAAGGGATAACTCTAAAGTTAAAAGCGGATTCGGGAAAAACATCTCCAATTGGATAGACAGAGAATATGCCTATCCGACAAACGTGTTGCACCTGGCCACCGAATGTAATAACAAAAGCCATAGCGCCGCCTTCCCCGAATCACTTCCGGAATGGTTCATCAAACTTTTCACAAAAGAAGGAGACACTGTTTTAGACCCGTTTATGGGAAGCGGAACTACTAACATTGTAGCCCAAAGGCTATACCGGAATAGTATTGGCATTGATATTATGCCGGAATATTACAACATGGTAAAAAGCGAACTGTCTCAATATAAATTACTATTGTGCGAACAAAATGCAGTATATGGAAATGAAAACAGCAATCATCAATCAGGTGACAACCTATGTGGAACAGAATATAAGCAAGTTCCACCAAAGCCGTATAGACAAGCTAAAAGAGCTAAAACTAAAAACAATACTTAAAAAGAAGAACCCATATCTTTTTAAAGCAAAATATTTCACCACAGCTGCCGATATTGTTAAAAGTCTCGCGGACGCTTTCATTTCATCGGCAGAAGAAACCATCTTTGGGGACTGGTTAGAAGGATTGGCAATATTTGTTTGCAGTAACGCATACAAAGGGCGGAAATCTTCAACTACCGGTATTGACCTTGAATTTGAGAAAGATAACATCCGGTATATTGTCTCTATAAAATCGGGGCCCAATTGGGGAAATAGCAGTCAGATCGCAAAGATGAGATCTGACTTTAATAAAGCAAGGCGTACAATAAGAACCGGTAAATCCGATATTGAAGTCAGAGCAATCAATGGATGCTGTTATGGTATAGATAATGCTCCCGACAAAGGTGATTTCTTCAAATACTGCGGGCAGGATTTCTGGCATTTCATTTCCGGTGAAAAGATGCTATATACTGATATTATTGAGCCTTTAGGAGAAAAAGCCAAAGAAAGGAACGAAGACTTTCAGAACAACTATAGCCAAATGATCAATAAGTTCACAAAAGAATTTATAGATGAATTTTGCTCGGAAGACGGAAGCATTGATTGGAATAAACTTGTACAATTTAATTCTCAAAGTAAAGCACTGTAATACATGGCTGACAATAGCATATTAGATAAACTGGAAGGTCTGGTAAGCCGGTTCGAAGAAGTATCCACCCTGATTACCGACCCGTCCGTCATTGCCGACCAAAAGCGGTTCGTAAAACTCACCAAAGAGTATAAAGAACTGGACGACATCATGAAAGCCCGTAAGGAATATATCCGGACGCTGGCCAACATGGAAGAAGCAAAGTCCATTCTGGGAGACGAACAAGACCCCGAAATGCGGGAAATGGCACGCGGGGAACTGGAGGCCGGTCAAGCCCGGTTACCGGAACTGGAAGAAGAGATCAAACTGCTCCTTGTACCGAAAGACCCGGAAGACGGCAAAAACGCCGTTGTCGAGATCCGCGGAGGGACAGGAGGCGACGAAGCGGCCATCTTTGCAGGCGACCTGTTCCGTATGTACATGAAATACTGCGAAATGAAAGGCTGGCAAACAGAAGTGACCAGCAGCAGCGAAGGCAGCTCAGGAGGATTCAAGGAGGTCATATTCACCGTAACCGGCGACAACGTGTACGGGATATTGAAATACGAGAGCGGCGTACACCGTGTACAACGCGTACCGGCCACAGAAACACAGGGACGCGTACATACTTCCGCCGCATCGGTTGCCGTACTGCCCGAAGCGGAAGAGGTCGATGTGGAAATCAATCCGGCGGACCTGGAGTTCCAAACCGCACGTTCAAGCGGCGCCGGCGGACAGAACGTAAACAAGGTAGAAACAAAAGTACAGCTATACCACAAACCAACCGGAATACAAATCCAGTGCCAGGTGTCCCGTTCACAGTTTGCCAACAAAGAAATGGCGCTGCAAATGCTAAGAACCCGGCTCTATGACATGAAGATGCAGGAGCATCTGGCAGCCCTGTCGTCCAAAAGGAAAACCATGGTTTCCACAGGCGACCGCTCGGCAAAGATACGCACCTACAACTATCCGCAAGGACGTATCACCGATCATCGTATCAATTATACCATATACAACCTGTCCGCCTTCATGGATGGCGACATTCAGGACTGCATCGACCACCTGATCGTAGCAGAAAATGCGGAACGGATGAAAGAAAGCGAACTATAACTTATGAATAAAAAAGAACTCTTTGAAAACATCAAACGCAAGAAATCATTTCTTTGCATAGGTCTGGACACAGACATCAGGAAGATACCCGGACACCTGTTAAAAGAAGAAGACCCGGTCTTTGCTTTCAACAAAGCCATTATCGACGCCACAGCCGATCTGTGTATCGCTTATAAACCAAACCTGGCGTTCTACGAAGGCCTGGGTGTAAAAGGATGGATAGCTTTTGAAAAAACAGTGACCTACATCAGGAAGAATTATCCCGATCAGTTCATCATTGCCGACGCAAAGCGGGGCGACATTGGCAACACCGGTGAGATGTATGCCCGTTCATTCTTCGACGAACTGAACATCGACGCTGTTACCGTAGCCCCTTACATGGGGGAAGACAGCGTAAAACCTTTCCTCCTGTATCCCGAAAAATGGGTCATCCTGCTGGCGCTGACCTCCAACAAAGGCTCACACGACTTCCAGTTAGCGGAAGATGCAAACGGCGAACGGCTTTTTGAGAAAGTGCTCAGGAAATCACAGCAATGGGCGAATGACGAACAGATGATGTATGTGGTGGGCGCCACCCAGGGTAAAATGTTTACAGATATCCGCAAGATCGTACCTGACCACTTCCTGCTGGTTCCGGGAGTCGGAGCGCAGGGCGGTTCGCTCGAAGAAGTATGCAGATACGGAATGAACGGCGCTTGCGGACTGATCGTTAACTCCTCACGCGCCATCATCTATGCCGGCAAAACAGATAATTTTGCCGAAGCCGCCCGTAAAGCCGCCCGGGAAATACAGCAGGAAATGGCTGAAAAAGTAAGTAAGTTATAAACTATAAGACGAAAACTTTATCCTCAAAAAAAAGTAAGCAAGTACTACACTTGCCGTCTGAGGAGCAAGGCCCCGCGACAAAATATACGCTAAAGAGTAGGGTAATCTGAAAAAAAAATCCGTTATTTGCGTTTTAATAAAGGATTTGTAGTTACGAACGAAACTTTTTATAAACGTAACAGAACGGATATAAATACGTAATAACACAATAAAATATGGAGTTCTCGGCTAAGCAGATAGTATCATTTATCCAGGGAGAGATCATCGGAAATGAAAATGTAACAGTTAATACTTTTGCAAAAATAGAAGAAGGAATACCCGGGGCGCTCTCTTTTCTATCAAATCCGAAATATACATCATATATTTACACTACACAATCCAGCATTGTACTTGTCAACAAAGATTTCGTTCCTGAAAAAGCCATCAACGCTACCCTTATCAAAGTAGACAATGTTTACGAAAGCCTGGCCAGGCTGATGTCGCTCTACGAAGCCGGCAAACCCGGGAAACAGGGAATCGACTCACTCGCCTGCATCGCACCCGGTGCACAAATCGGCGAGAACGCATACATCGGGCCATTCGCCTATATCGGTGAAAACACTGTCATTGGCGACAACGCAATAATCCATCCTCATACATATATAGGCGATGGCGTTAAACTTGGAAACAATTGCATCCTGTATCCCCATGCAATCCTGTATCCCGAATGTCATATCGGCAATGGATGTATCATTCATTCCGGAGCAGTGATCGGAGCCGATGGTTTTGGTTTTGCCCCAACGGCAAACGGATACGAAAAGATTCCCCAGATCGGTACGGTTATCCTGGAAGACAACGTGGAAATCGGAGCCAACACCTGTGTGGACAGGGCTACGATGGGAGCCACCATCATCCGCCGCGGCGCTAAACTGGACAACCTGATCCAGATTGCACACAACGATGAGATCGGCGCGCACACCGTTATAGCGGCGCAAACAGGCGTAGCCGGCTCTACAAAAATCGGAGAATGGTGTATGATTGGCGGTCAGGCGGGTATAGCCGGACATATCAAAGTGGGCGACAAAGTGGGTATAGCTGCACAGTCGGGCATAGCAAGCAGTGTGAAAAATAACAGTCAGCTTATGGGATCGCCCGCCATAGATGCAAAGAAATACTTCAGGCTATCCGCCGCATTCAAAAATCTGGCCGACATGTATTCGGAAGTAAACAGCCTGCGCAGAGAATTGAATGAATTGAAAAAACAAATAAAAGAATAATCCATGTTAAAACAACAGACGCTAAAAGGGAGTTTCTCGTTAAAAGGAAAAGGACTTCATACAGGACTTGACCTGACAGTTACGTTTAATCCTGCACCGGAAAACCACGGATACAAAATCCAACGCACCGACATGGAAGGCAAACCCGTCATCGACGCCGTTGCCGACAATGTCATCGAGACCACCCGTGGAACCGTACTTGCCAAAGGAGAAGCCCGGGTTAGCACCGTTGAACACGGAATGGCAGCATTGTATGCGCTTGGCATCGACAACTGTTTCATTGAGGTGAACGGCCCTGAATTTCCGATCCTGGATGGCAGCGCACAATTCTACGTGCAGGAAATCGAGAAAGCAGGAATAGAAGAACAAAACGCCGTAAAGGATTTCTATATCATCAAATCCAAGATTGAATTCCGTGACGAAGAAACCGGCTCCTCCATCATCGTATTGCCCGATGAAAACTTCAGCCTGAACGTGCTCGTTTCTTATGATTCCCAAATCATTCCCAACCAGTTCGCTACGCTGGAAGACATGGGTAAGTTCAAACAGGAAATCGCCGGAAGCCGCACATTCGTATTTGTACGCGAGATAGAACCCCTGCTCTCCGCCGGACTCATCAAGGGAGGAGACCTGGATAACGCCATCGTTATATACGAGCGCGAAATGTCGCAGGAAAACTTCGACAAGCTGGCAGATGTCATGAGAGTCCCTCACATGGACGCCAAAAAACGGGGATACATCAACCACAAACCGTTGGTATGGGCAAACGAATGTGCACGCCATAAACTGCTCGACGTCATCGGCGACCTTGCCCTGATCGGCAAACCGATAAAGGGCAGAATCATTGCAACGCGCCCGGGACACACGATCAACAACAAGTTTGCACGCCAGATGCGGAAAGAGATACGTTTGCACGAAGTACAGGCGCCGATATACAACTGCGACGAGACGCCGATCATGGATGTTAACCGTATCCGCGAGTTACTTCCACACCGCTATCCGTTCCAGTTGGTTGACAAAGTCATTGAAATCGGCGCCAACTACATCGTGGGCGTGAAGAACGTTACAGTCAACGAACCGTTCTTCCAGGGGCACTTCCCGCAGGAACCGGTGATGCCGGGAGTGCTTCAGGTCGAAGCTATGGCGCAGGTAGGAGGGCTGCTGGTGCTCAACTCGGTAGACGAACCGGAACGCTATTCAACCTACTTCATGAAAATAGACGGCGTGAAATTCCGCCAGAAAGTAGTGCCCGGAGATACGCTGATCTTCCGTGTGGAAATGATAAGCCCCATACGCCGGGGTATTGCAACAATGAAAGGGTACGTATTCGTCGGGGAGAAAGTAACCTGCGAAGCCGAATTTATGGCCCAAATTATAAAAAACAAATAAACCCAACAAGCATATATGATCAGTCCCTTAGCGTACATCCATCCCGAAGCTATCATCGGGGAAAACGTAGAGATCGCGCCTTTTGTCTATATCGATAAAAACGTTACCATCGGAAACAACAATACGATCATGGCTAACGCCAACATCTTGTATGGCAGCCGGATCGGGAACAATAACACGATATTTCCGGGTGCAGTTATCGGGGCCATTCCACAGGACTTAAAGTTCCGGGGAGAAGAAACGACAGCCGAGATCGGAGATAACAACACGATCCGCGAGAACGTAACCGTCAACCGGGGAACCGCCGCCAAAAGCAAGACCGTCGTAGGCAACAACAACCTTCTCATGGAAGGCGTGCACGTCGCCCATGACGCAATCATCGGCAACGGCTGTATCATCGGGAACGCTACAAAGATGGCCGGCGAAATCATTATCGACGACAATGCGATCATCAGCGCCGCGGTTTTGATGCATCAGTTCTGCCGGGTAGGCGGATACGTGATGATTCAGGGCGGCAGCCGGTTCAGCAAAGATATTCCGCCTTATATCATTGCAGGCCGCGACCCGATTGTATACAGCGGAATCAACATCATTGGTCTGCGTCGCCGCAACTTCTCGAATGAAGCGATTGAAAAGATACACAATGCGTACCGCATCATTTACCAAAGCGGGCTGAATATAACGGATGCTTTGATTAAAGTAGAAACCGAAATCGATACCTGCCCCGAAACAGCATATATCGTAAACTTCATACGGAGTTCGGAAAGAGGCATTATTAAGTAAATTTACTATCTTTACACCCATCAAATAACAGTGAAACTATGATATACCGGTTTACCATAATCTCTGATGAGGTAGACAACTTCATCAGAGAGATACAGATTGATCCGGAAGCCACCTTTTTCGATTTCCATGAAGCGATATTGAAATCGGCGGACTACACGGACGACCAGATGACCTCATTCTTTATTTGTGATGATGACTGGGAGAAAGAACAGGAGATCACCCTGGAAAAGATGGACACCAACTCGGAAATGGACAATTGGGTCATGAATGAAACGACATTAAGCGAACTGATCGAAGACGAAAAGCAAAAGTTATTGTATATATTCGATTACATGACAGAACGCTGTTTCTTCATTGAACTGTCCGAGATCATCACCGGAAAAGAGACCAAAGCGGCAGTCTGCACACGCAAAGAAGGAGAAGCTCCCAAACAAACCATTGACTTTGAAGAATTAGTCGCCGCAGGCGGATCGCTGGACGACCTGGACGAAAACTTCTACGGCGATCAGGACTTCGACCCGGACGACTTCGACGACGAAGGCTTCGATATGGGAGGTAACGCATCTCCGGCAGGCGACGACGAACAGTTTCAATAACAATTGATGGCCAAAAACCTCATTGTACTTGTAGGGCCTACAGGCGTCGGGAAGACGGAACTCAGCCTGCGCATGGCAGAGCGGTTCGGAACAAGCATTATATCCTCGGATTCCCGGCAACTGTATGCCGACCTGAAAATAGGAACAGCGGCTCCTACTCCCGAACAGCTCGCCCGCGTTCCCCATCACTTCGTGGGCACGCTTCATCTCACAGACTATTACAGCGCCGCACGGTACGAAACGGATGTACTGGAATTACTCGATAAACTCTTCCTCGAAAAAGATACGGTAGTTATGGCAGGCGGTTCCATGATGTATGTAGATGCCGTTTGCAAAGGCATCGATGACATCCCGGCTGTCGATGCCGAAACCCGCCGGTTCCTGTCGGAACGGTATGAGAATGAAGGCCTGGAGCGTCTTGCTGCGGAGCTCAGGCTCTTAGACCCGGAATACTGCCACAAGGCGGACTTAAAGAATCCAAAACGTATCATACATGCGCTGGAAATCTGTTACATGACCGGAAGAACATACACCTCTTTCCGCACGCAAAAGAAAAAAGAAAGACCTTTCCGTATCATCAAGACCGGTCTCACCCGCAGCCGCGAAGAACTTTATGAACGCATCAACCGGCGGGTAGACCGGATGATGGAAGAGGGCCTGCCGGAAGAAGCCAAAGCCGTTTATCCCTACAGGCATCTCAACGCCTTAAACACCGTTGGATACAAAGAGATGTTCAACTATCTGGACGGGAAATGGGAGCTACCCTTTGCCATAGACAAGATCAAACAGAACTCGCGCATCTACTCACGCAAGCAAATGACCTGGTTCAGGCGTGACGAAGATATCCAATGGTTTCACCCCCGGCAGGAAGAAGATATCCTTGCCTTTTTACAGGACAAAACAAGAGACCACCTGAAAGCATGCTATTGATAAGGAAAATCTAAAAGGGTTGTTACTGTAATGACTACAAACTACGGATAAATCCCTCCATTTCCTCCCTGGCGGCCTCGAGGCTCAGCAGCAATCTGAATTGGGCTTTGGTGCGTATCAGGTTATGGTTGGGCTTATGTATTTTATAGTATGTATCGCCGTTCAGGTAATCCGTCAGGAAACGCACCGTCTGCATGTAGGTCAGCAGGCGCGCTCCGTAGGGAAGCAAACTTACTTCCAGCGGGGTAAGGAAAGAGCGGGCGCTGGCGAGATATCCTTTCGCATACGCCCTGAATATATCCATATCCACCCGAACGCGATCCGGGTCTTCATCGTCCTCCGATCCGGTGTTCGCCCCCGTACGGATAAAGTCGCCGAAGTCGGAAAGCACAAAGCCCGGCATCACCGTATCCAGATCGATCACACAAAGCACCCGGCCCTCTTCGTCGAAAAGGATGTTATTGACTTTCGTATCGCAGTGATTGATCCTTTTCCTCAGTTTTCCTTCGCGGCGGAGGCGTTCCTGTATGCACATGCTCTCCGCACGGTTTTCCACTTCGGTCACAAGGTCCTGCACCCCGGAAAGCCGGCCTGCCGCGTTCAGCGCCACCGCCTCACGGAACTGCCGCAGCCGGAACTCCATGTTGTGGAAGTCAGGGATGGTTTCCTGCAACACGCCCTCCGGTATGTCGGAAAGCATCTGCTGAAATTCGCCAAAGGCCTTTCCCGCCTGATAAGACAATTCGGGCGTGATCCGCTCAAAGCTCCGGCTGCGGGGGATCATCAGGCATACCCGCCAATAGTTTTCACCATCGTAGTAGTAGTTCTTTCCGTCTTCGGCCGCAAGGAAAGTCAACACCTTGCGGTCGACGTCAGGCTCTCCTCTTTCTTCCAGCTTCCTGCGGATGTGCGCAGTCACCACACGAATGTTGTTCTGAAGGATATCCACCTGCGTAAAGATCAAATGGTTGATGCGTTGAAGAATATAACGGGATTCCCCGTCGCTGCCGACAACTTTCAGGGTGTCGTTGATATGGCCGTTGCCGAACGGAACGATTTCTTTCGCCTGATTATCCAGACCAAACCGGTTCAGGATGTGTAGATATTCACTTTTCATATACAATAAGGGTTTTAATGAGAACAAAGGTTTTTTAATGCGCACAAATATACAAAACTAAACGCAGATTATAAAGCTAAAAATCCGTGTCTTTATAAAGGACACGGATTTCACGAACCGCTCTTATTTACAATTTATGCCAATCAGGAGTTAAGAAGTTAGCGCTTCGCGCAGGAGTTAAAGGAGTTATCAGTCGCTTCGCACCTTAGCCCTGATGGTATTTGGGCTTTAAATCTTAACAAGCGAAGCGAGTGCTAACTCCTTTAACTACTACAGTATGCCCCTGCGGGGATTTTAACACATAAAAAAACGGGGGCGGAAACCGGACTTGTCCTGCGTTCGCTCCCGACAGGGAACAGCCTGTATAAGCGGTATGCCGGACATACCGCACCGGATGTACAGATGAAAAAAGAAAGACAAAAAGGGGATGCTCATTAAACGTTGGTTTAATGAGCGTAAAAATATATCTTTTCTTCGCTCCATGCAAACTTTACGGCGATTAATTTGCAGGATTTCTTCAAAACCACTCCGAATGGGCGTTTCAGGTTAGTCCTTTCATTATAAAAAGCGACTTTTTTAAGGGTAAAACCGGACATCCGGTCTGTCCTCAAAAGTTGTGTCATTAAACGAACGTTTAATGAGCATCCCATTTTTGTCATCTTTTTTTCATCCGTACATCCGGTGCCATACTCCCGGCATACCGCATATACAGGCCTGTTCCCTATCGGGAGCGAACGCAGGAGAAGTCCGGTTTCCGCCCGCGTTTTTTTATGTGTTAAAAGCCCCCGCAGGG
>JAIRNG010000145.1 GCA_031258135.1 Mediterranea sp. (in: CFB group bacteria) | reverse complement strand
GCAAACGGAACAAGGAGACCATACCACAGAAACCTCAAAGGAAGGTGATGTGATACTTTCGCTTCCGGTGGAAAGACCGGATGTGGATGTACCTGTAATAGAGTTGATATTGAGATGATCTCTCGTCTTCATGTTTAGGCGTATGCCATTAAATAATGCTCTTTAATGGCGCAGTGAATGAATTTAATAAACAGTTAAAATAATATTGATTATAAATGAAAAAAGTTTTAATGATACTGACAGGTATCATGATTTACGTTTTGGCAGGGTGTTCGGAAGTGAAGGGGACGTCTTCGCTGGGAACCATTGAACAAGGTTTCAGGAATGTGCCCGACAGTATCAGGATAGGATGTTATTGGTACTGGCTTTCGGACAACATATCCAAAGAAGGTATAGTGAAGGATCTCCATGCCATGAAGAAGGCCGGAATCACCCGCGCCTATATAGGCAATATCGGTAAGGAAGTGAAGCTCTACGGGGATGTGAAGATATTTACCCCGGCGTGGTGGGATGCCGTGCATACGGCGCTGAAGACCGCTACCGAACTGGGTATTGAAATAGGCATGTTCAACTGCCCGGGATGGAGCCAGAGCGGCGGCCCGTGGATAAAGCCGGAACAAAGCATGCGCTATCTTGCGGCTACGGACAAACGGGTCAAAGGGCCTCAACGTCTTTCTTATACCATTCCCGGACGTCCGGACACCATGCAGTTGGTTCGTGTCATTGCTTATCCGGCTGAGGCGGATGTCTACCGGAAAGAATGGAAAGTGCAACAGAAGGGATACCGTCCTGTGACAATAGAGATGCGCACGGACGGCGACCGGCCGATACATAGTTTTCTGTTTTCGACAGACGATTATATTCGGACGAATGCGGAATTGCAGGTCAGGGCCGGGGATGGATACAAGACGATCCGGAAGTTTGAGATAGACCGCAGCAACTACCAGGCCACAGTCGGGTTTTGCCGGAATGCTCCGGTGGCGCTGTCCCTTCCGGCAACGAAGGCGACCCACTTCCGTCTGGTGCTGCATACGCCTGTGCTTATTCACGGAGATATGACCGCAACGGTAGCCCTTTCTTCGGAAAGAGTCGTGGAGCGTTATCCGGAACAGTCTCTGGCAAAGATGTACCAGCGTCCTGATCCGCAGTGGGATTCTTATATGTGGCCGGACAGGGATTGGTACAGGGATTCCGCCGGCTTTACCATTCCGCAGGATAAGGTGGTGGACTTGACGCCCCTCCTTTCTGCAGACGGTGTTCTGACGTGGGACGCGCCCGATGGGGATTGGGTAATCTCCTGCCTTGAGATGAAGACGACCGGTGTGACCAATGCTCCGGCTGCGCCTGATGCCACCGGACTTGAAGTGGATAAACTGAGCAGGAAGCATGTCGCTACGCATTTCGACGCGTATATGGGCGAGATTCTTCGCCGTATTCCGGAGGCCGACCGCAAGAGTCTGAAGATTGCCGTGCAGGATAGCTATGAAACCGGCGGACAGAACTGGACGGACAACATGCTTGAACGTTTCGGGAGCAGCTATGGATATGATCCGTTGCCCTATTTGCCGGTGCTACAGGGTAAGGTGGTGGGGAATGAAGAGTTGTCTTCACGCTTCCTCTGGGACTTGCGCCGGCTGGTTGCCGACGGGGTTTCGTATGAATATGTCGGGGGACTGACGGAAATATGCCACCGCCACGGACTGACCACCTGGCTGGAGAACTACGGGCACTGGGGTTTTCCGGGTGAGTTCCTGCAATACGGCGGACAGTCCGATGAGATAGGCGGAGAGTTCTGGAGCGTCGGGGAACTGGGCTTGATAGAAAACCGCGCGGCATCTTCTTGCGGGCATATCTACGGGAAGAAACGCATCTGGTCGGAGTCCTGCACCAGCAACGGCCCCAATTACGCCCGTTATCCCGGGGAGATGAAAGCGCGCATCGACCGTTTCTTTACGGAGGGGATCAATGCGACGATACTTCACGTGAATATCCACCAGCCTTATGAAGACCGCAATCCGGGTATGAGCGCATGGTTCGGCAATGATTTCAACCGGAAGAATACATGGTTCGGCCAGATAGATCTGTTCACCGGTTATCTGCGGCGGGCCAACTACATGTTGCAGCAAGGCGTTTATGTAGCTGATGTGGCTTACTTTATCGGCGAGGATACGCCGAAAATGACAGGCCGGGAAGACCCCCTCCTGCCCCAGGGCTACTCTTTTGATTATATAAACGCCGAAGTCCTCCTGACGAGAGCCGCCGTGAAAGACGGCTGCCTGACTTTACCTGACGGTATGAAATATCGTTTGCTGGTGTTGCCCGACCAGAAATCCATGCGGCCCGGGGTTTTGAAGAAGATCAGCGAACTGGTGCATGAAGGGTTGGCCGTATATGGCGACGCCCCCGTCTGTTCTCCGAGCCTGGCGGGTTATCCGGATGCGGACGAAGAGGTGCGGCGCCTGGGGAAAGCGTTGTTTGCCGCCGGTACGTATGGTGCGGGGAAGGTGTTCCGTCGCGGTACGGGGATGCAAGAGGCGCTGAACACGTTGGGCATACATCCTGATTTCCGGGCCGGAACGGATGTCCCCGTATTGTATATACACCGTACGCTGGCCGACGGGGAGATCTATTTCCTGTCCAATCAGAGCGACGGGAAGGTCTCTTTCGACGGCGCATTTCGTGTGGCCGGAGGATTGTCGCCCGAACTCTGGGACCCCGTGACGGCAAAGACCCGCCGTTTACCGGACTTCAAGCGGTCGGGAGAGCATACGCTTCTGCACATCGAACTGGAAGGAAGCGAAAGCGCCTTCATCGTGTTCCGCAAGGGTGTAAAGGCGGAAAGGAAAAAGAAGAACTATGCAGTTCCCCAAACGGTTTGCAAGATAAACACCCCGTGGTTGGTGACGTTCGAGGCAGGGAAAAGAGGGCCGGACACGCCGGTGGTCTTTCCGCAACCGGCCGACTGGGCGGAGTCTGCCGACGAAAGCATCCGGTACTTCTCCGGCGAAGCGGTCTACACGACAACGTTTTCATTGGAAGAACTGCCGGGGAAAGAACTCTATCTCAGCCTGGGCAAAGTGATGGTCATGGCGAAAGTCAAAATCAACGGGCAATACGCGGGCGGCGTATGGACGGCCCCCTATCGCCTGAAGGTAACTCCCTGCCTGAAGGCGGGAGAAAACAAACTGGAAGTCACCGTCGTCAACAATTGGCAGAACCGTCTGATTGGCGATCAGTTCCTTCCTGAAGACCGGCGCCCGACATGGACGGCAGTCAATCCGTGGAAGGTAAACTCTCCGTTGCAGCCCTCCGGATTGCTGGGCCCGGTAGAGATACAGACTTTTGACGATATTCAATAAATGTATAAGAACATGAAGAAACAAACCATCGCCTTTTTAACAGGAGGAATAGTCGCAATGATCATCACGGGATGCCATTCGAAAAAGCCGGGCTCACACGAGGTGATGAGCGCCGGCGAACTCATGAAGTTGAAAACGGAACTCGTAGCCGAATTTAACCGGCTGGAGCCACAGGTCATCCAGCCCGCCGAGGGCTATCTCAAGTATCCCTACCTCATTCCCGCCGGCTTCTACAAGCAGATGTGGGACTGGGACGGCTTCTTTATCGCCAACCATCTGGCAAGCGCCGGCAAACCCGAATACCTGAAATACTGGGCGTTGAACCTCATCGCAGGAATCGACAGCACCGGATTTGTGGCCGGCTGCGCCACCACCGAAGGTCCGAGAGCTGTCTTTGGGAAGTTTGCCATGAAACCCTTCCTCTCCCAGGGCGTCTATTTCGCCTCGGTGCAACTGAACGATTTCAGTTGGGTGGAGCCCTGCTATGACGCCTTGATGAAGAGTCTGGAATACCGCGACCGCACACAGTTGGATTCCACATACAACTGCTATTACTGGGAGAACGCCGGCCAGAGCGGAGCGGACAATAACCCCGCCATGAACTATTTTGAGGAAGACACCCGCTCCTACCTTGCACCCGACGCCAGCACCTTCCAGCTCCGCGAGATCATTGCACAGGCATTGATAGCCGGACGGCTGGGCAAAAAAGAGGATCACCGGATGCTGATGAAGAAAGCCGCAGCCTTGGAAAAAGCCATAAACAAGCATTTGTGGTGCGAGGAAGACCAGATGTATTATACCGTCGATCGGGAGACGGGTGCTTTCTACAGGCGCGTCAGTTATTCGGGCTTCATCCCTTTGATACAGAACCTGGCCCCAGAGGCCAAAGGAAAGGAAATGATCCGGCGCTACCTGATAAACCCCAGGCACATGAAAGCCAACTATGGCTACCGTTCGCTCTCCGCGCAAGACCCCGATTACAACAACAAAAACATCATCATACCCTTCTCCAACTGGCAGGGACCGGTGTGGCCCATTGCCAACTATCTGTATAGCATCGGTCTGAAAAACTACGGATTCAACGACGAACTCCGCTGGCTGGCCGGCACATTGGGAAGATTGACGCTTGACGACATCAGGACTTGCGGCAGCATGCACGAGAACTACCACGCCGACACCGGTGCGCCACTGGCCCCGGCAGCCGGCTATGTAGATGCAAGCGGCCGGTTTGTTGGCTTCGTTGGTTGGAACCTGTGCATACAGAACATCCTCGAAGGAGTGACGGAAGACAAGTGGATGTTGCTGGAGCTGCCGGAAGCGGGGAAGCATGAAGATGGACAAGTTCTTCCGGCAAGCTGCATGACTGCCGGATACACTTCCTGTATTCATACATCGCGCCTGTCCGTCAGGAAGCGCTGAACAAAACATCCGTGATGGAATATGATTATTATCTTATCGTCGGTACGCTGAAACAGATACGCAGCGCGGTATATCGGTTGAAAAAACATTCTTAACCCGCGCGATTATGAAAACCAACCTGTTCCATACCTTATTTATCAGTGCAACTCTCCTCCAGGGCTGTACGGATTCCGAAAAGATAGAGATCAACATGATGAGCTTCAATATCCGGATGGGCGGAGGCGCATCGGTGAGCCGGACCGCCCAAGTCATGGCGAGCAGCGGGGCCGATATCATCGGAGTGCAGGAATCCTTGGCCGGAGAGACCAACACGGCCACCTGCATAGCCGACAGCCTGGGATGGTATGCCTACGCAAGGGGAGGGAGCGAAACGATCCTCAGCCGTTACGCCATTGCCGATACGTCGTCCGTTGGCTATGGAGTGAAGATACGGCTCGACGGGCGGCATTACGTCTGGGTGTTCAACGTCCACCTGTTTCATTATCCCTACCAGCCCTATCAACTGAACGGTGTGGAGTATGGTGGCGCTCCCATGCTTAATACGGCGGAAGAAGCCGTTGCTTCGGCATGGGAAGCCCGCAAAGCGCAGGTAACGGAGGTCATTGCGGACATCAGAAGCGTTCGGGATGAAGGCTGGCCGGTGTTCCTCACCGGTGACTTCAATGAGCCGTCATTCCTCGATTGGACAGACCGCGCAGCAAAAGCCGGGCTATGCAAACTGCCCGTCCGGTGGCCCGCCACGAAAGCATTTGCCGAACAGGCAGGACTGAAAGATGCTTACCGCATGCTCTATCCGGATGAAGCGGCCCATCCCGGACACACCTGGACTTCTTGTCCCTCCGAACACGAAGTGCCGGACAGAATCGATTTCATCCTTTTCAAAGGCGGGGTGAAGCCCGTAAAATCAAAAATCATAGGAGAAAAAGGAAGCCTGAGCGATATTCAATTCGCAGACTACCCGTCCGATCACCGGGCTGTAATGGCTACGTTCCGGTTGACAGTTGACAGATAACGGTTGAAACGCAGATTTTCAACCTTATGACAACCAGTAGTTAAGGGAGTTATCACTCGCTTCGCCTTTTTGAAGTAGTACGGAAGCTCCAAACTTATCTGTTTCACCTCGTCATAGTACTATGACAGCTCCAAATGTATATGTTTTACCTCGTCATAGTACTATGACAGCTCCAAATGTATATGTTTTACCTCGTCATAGTACTATGACAGCTCCAAATGTGTATGTTTTATCTCGTCATAGTACTATGACAGCTCCAAATGTATATGTTTTATCTCGTCATAGTACTATGACAGCTTAAAATATATATGTTTTACCTCGTCATAGCACTATGACAGCTCCAAATGTATATGTTTTACCTCGTCATAGTGCTATGACAACCCCAACCTTTGAATTACTGACTTGCATAATTTATAATCTGCGTCAACTGCATTAATCTGCGCCTCAACTTTTGCCCGACGGAGACGCTATCGAAAGTGGATTCTAGCGACAAGTGCAGTCAAAACAATGTTTTATAACATATATTTTTTCTTATTTTCGTTTAGGCATATTTCCATTTTCCGTGTTCTTCATAATAGGTAAGCACATCTTCATGTCTTTAACTTTAAACACAATGCTTATGAACAAAGGAATCTTATAGTGGTAGTTTAGCGATGGGACAGCCGGGTGCTGATCCCGTCATGTCAAAGAGAATTTCTCATATAAATAAGAAACGAATTTATATTTATGAAAAAGTATGTATTGAACATTATTTTATTGATGGGCTTATGTGGCGCTTCGGTTATAAATGCGGCGGAAGCGGAAAACTATATGCAAAAGGCCCAGATAAGTCTGAATTTGAAAGGAGCCACGCTCGAAGAGGTATTCAGCGCCATTGAAAGGCAGACCGAGTTTTCTTTCTTTTACGATGAAAACGAGGTAAATACCGGCAAAAGAGTGGATGTGAACGTAAAGAACGAGCAGATCACAGCCGTTCTGGACAAAGTTTTGGACAAAAAGTCTGTCTCTTACCGGATAACAGACCGGCATATCGTCCTGTACAGAACCGCGCAACAGGCCGACAGGCCTGTATCTGCAAAAGTGGAACAGGACGAAAAGACCATCACCGTGCAGGGAACTGTGACGGACGAGAACAATGAACCGCTTATAGGCGTTTCCATTTCCACTACCGTCGGCACCGGCGTGATAACCGATCTCTATGGAAATTATTCCATCAAGGTGTCTGTCAATGAAAAGCTGACGTTCAGTTATATCGGATATACGCCTCAAACGTTGGCGGCTCAGTCCGTATTAAACGTGAAAATGGTTCCGGATGCCATCGGATTGGAAGAGGTGGTAGTGGTGGCTTATGGCATACAGAAGAAAGCATCGGTCACGGGAGCCATCTCGCAGGTCTCTACCAAAGAACTCAAGCAGAGTCCGGTAGCCAACTTGTCATCAGCGCTTGCCGGTCGCCTTCCGGGGCTGACGGCCTTGCAGATTTCCGGTCAGCCCGGTATTGACGAGGTGAACCTGTACCTCCGCGGTGTGGGTACGACCAATGGCAATTCCCCGCTTATCCTTATTGACGGCGTGCCCCGCAGCAACATCTCTTCGCTCGATCCGAACGAAGTGGCGAACGTCTCTATCCTGAAAGACGCCTCCGCAACGGCTGTGTTCGGAGTACGCGGTGCGAACGGCGTGATCCTGATCACGACCAAGCGCGGAAATGTGGGGAAAGATGAGTTGAGCATCTCCTTCGACCGGTCGGTACAGCAGTTCACCATCTCCCCTCCGCGGGTGCACTCCTGGGAGTATGCCGAACTGATGAACGAAGCGCGGCGCAATGCGGGCGAAGCTCCGATGTATACCGACTATCAGATCCAAAAATACAAAGACGGCAGCGACCCGGTGTTCTACCCGGACCGTAACCAGTTCAAGGAGTTTTACAGCACCTTCGCGCCGCAGACCCGTATCAATGCCAACCTCAATGGCGGTACGGAGAAGCTGACGTATTTCATCAACGCCGGTTACATCAACCAGGGCAGCAACCTGAAGACGGAGTCGCAGAGCAAGCTCGGATATGACCCGTCGTTCAGCATGAACCGCTACAACTTCCGCGGCAACCTCGACTTCCAGGCCCTGAAGAACCTCAAACTCTCCCTCAACCTGGCTTCCTATCTGCAAAAGACCAACGCGCCGTACAGGTACTACGGCGATGAGTGGGCCATGCAACAACTGCTTGGGGCTACGCTGACCGCCGACCCGACGGAAGTAGGCCCGCTCACCGTTGCCGGTTACACCACTCCTTCCGGAACGCCGGTGCCCGAAGGCGAAGTGGTAAGTGTGGTCAATGGCGGTATATACGGTACGATCAACCGCGCCGGATACCGTGAAGTGACGCAATCGGTGCTGAACTCCTCGTTCACGGCCGACTGGGGACTCGACTTTATCACCAAGGGGCTGAGCACCAAGCTGATGGTTTCGTTCGACTCCGACGCAAACACCACGTTGACGGGCGTCCGCAACTTCGCCTATTATTTTTATCAACCGGCGCTGAACGAAGGGGATAAGAACTATTATGTGGACGAGCAGAATGCCGCGCTCAATAACGGCAACATCACGCTCGACAAGGTGATGTATGGAAAGTATTACCTCAATTTGCAGTACTCCTTGAATTATGCGCGCGAGTTCGGCAAGCACAATACGACCGGCCTGTTGCTCTACCAGCGCGACAACTGGGATGCGCAAGACGGCAACCTGCCGTTCAACGTGATCGGTTTCGCCAGCCGCTTCACCTATTCGTACGCCGACAAATACTTTGCCGAGATCAACCTGGGCTACAACGGTTCGGAACAGTTCGCCCCGAAGAACCGCTTCGGTTTCTTCCCCGCATTCTCCGCCGCCTATCTGGTTTCCAACGAACCGTGGTGGAACAAGGAGATCATCAGCAATTTAAAGTTGCGCTACTCTTACGGCCTTGTCGGTAACGACAAGATGGGCGACTACCGCTTCCTTTACAACAGCGAGAATTATGTAGCCGGCGGCGGGCTGACGCCTTCGCTCGGTCGCGGGAGAATCATAAGCCAGGGGAAACAGGGCAATGAAGCCATTCAGTGGGAAGTGGCCGAGAAGATGAATTTCGGTTTCGACCTTTCGCTTTGGGAATCGCTTACGCTGACCGCCGACGTCTTCAAGGAAAGCCGCGACAAAATCCTCATCAGCCGCGGACTGGTTCCGCAACTGCAAGGCGTACCGCTGGCCAACCTGCCGTTTGTCAACATGGGCGTCGTCGACAACAAGGGATTCGAGCTGGAACTCTCTTATGTGAAGACATTCAACAAAGACCTGCAGGTAAACGTCCGCGGAAACTACGCGTTCGCCCGCAACAAGGTGGTTTACCTGGACGAAGCCCAGTATGACGAAAGCTACGCCTGCCGCTACCGCCGCACGGGTTACTATGTAGAAGGCCACGGAACCCATTGGGCAAACCGTTTTGGCTATAAGATAGACAAGTCGAACGGAAGCGGTTATATCACCACGCCCGAAGAATTGGAATGGGCCACAAACGCATACACCAATCCCGGTGCTACGTATGGCGACTTCCTCTATCTGGACGTCACCGGCGACGGAGTCATAGACGACCGCGACAAAACCCTGCTGGCGTATCCCACCGTACCCGAAATATCGTTCGGTTTCAGCGGAGTCGTCAACTATAAGAACCTCGACTTCTCGTTCCTCTTCTCGGGCATAGCCAACTGTTCGATGACCTATCCGGAAGCCCTCTACCGCTACAACGAGCCGGCCTATTCGCATGCCTGGACGCGGGAACGCTGGGAGAACGGGGAATCCATCCGATATCCGGCATTGAAGCCGGCCAGCGCCGGAACGTCGTACCTGCCCAACGAATTCTTTACTTTCGACCGTACCTACCTGCGGCTTAAAACGGTAGAGCTGGGCTACACCTTGCCGAGAACATGGCTCAAGCCTGTCGGCATAAAGAGCTGCCGCTTCTACTTGAACGGGAACAACCTGCTGACATTTACCAGATTCCCGCTCAAAACGGTCGATCCCGAACAGGCAAGTATAGGCGACTATCCTATACAGAAAATGTATAACCTGGGAGTAAATGTCGTATTCTAAAAACCTATAATGAAATTTGTTATGAAGAAATATATTTTTCTGTTATCATTGGCAACGTGCATCTCCTGTACCGATGCGCTTGACAGGGCGCCCAGCGGTAATCTTTCCCTGGAACAGGTCTACCGGGACCCCGAACAGGTGGAAGCGTTGCTCGCCACGTGCTATTCTCTGCTTCCCTCAAAAGGATGCTGGGGCTGGATATACGTTAACCCGTATGTGGCCTGCTCCGACGACGGTTGGGATTCGGGCGACAATGTCGACGGTTATATGTCGCGCGACGTTTATGAAGACCGCCACTTCAATCCGGCAACCTACCATGCGCTTTTCCACTTCTTTGCCGAAGGGGGTAGAGGCAACCTCTCACCGAACGAAGGTGTCTGGCCGCTCTATTTCACGCAGATCCATCTGTGCAACCAGTTCATTGAAAACGCCGACAATATGACGTTCAACCCGACCAATCCCAGGGAAAAGCTGGTGGCCGAAGCGCGTGTGCTCCGCGCATTCTACTACATGGAATTAGTCAAGATATACGGTGCGGCGCCCATCTTTGAAAAGACCCTCGCACTGGATGCCGACTATTCTGTACTGAAACGCAGTCCGGTATCCGAAGTGGTTGATTTCATTGTAGCCGATTGTGATTTTGCACTCCAGTCGGGCGCTTTGCCTTGGCGGCAAGCGTCGGAAAGCGAAGCCATACGCGCCACCAACGCACTATGCTGGGCGTTGAAGATCACGGCGCGGATGTTCGCCGCAAGTCCGCTCCACAACGCGGCAAACGATGCGTCGCGGTGGACGGCGGCATACCAGACCGCCAGAGACGGGGTTGCAGCCCTCAAGGCGAACGGATACAGGCTGATGCTGAACAGTGAGGCAAACAAAGAGTTGTTCGGCGACTACGATGCCGCGATCTATCATCAACTGGCCAACCAGAGTTTTACCACCACATCGGGACTCTCCTGGGACAAGGAGACGCTTTTCCAGCACACGGTGGTATCTTGGGATGGTAACGGCTGGCATTATAACTATCTGGGTCCTTTGGATGGCACTTACTCGGCGGGCACCTGCCCCACGCAGGAATTGGTCGATGCTTACGAAACGACCGATGGCCGGCCGGTACTCGACCTGGCAAATCCGTATACCGATGATACGCATCTGAGTCCGAACTACAATCCGGCAAATACGCTTTACAACCCTAACGATCCGTATGCCAACCGCGACCCGCGCTTCTATGCAACAGTACTGAAGAATGGCGACCAAATCCTATGGAACAACGGTGAACCTGTAACAGTGGAAGCCTACGTGGGCGGCGCCCATGAAATAAAAACCGTAGGTGAGGGCCAGATGCTTTTAAAATACACGCGTACGGGATATTATGCAAAGAAGTTTGTCACGCCGGGCGTCAGCAGCACCAACCAGAATCCGCGAAGTTCTCCGGCCAAGATATATAAGCTGTCCGAAATGCTGCTCAACCTGGCCGAGGCCGCTAATGAGGCGGGTCAGACAACCGAAGCGCTTGCGGCCGTCAACGAAGTGCGCCGGCGCGTTTCCATGCCGGACATCACCGAAACCGACCAGGCTACGCTCCGGCTTCGTATCCGTAACGAACGCCGCGTGGAGCTGGCGCTCGAGGAAAACCGCTACTTCGACCTGCGCCGCTGGAGCAAACCCACCGACAACCTGGGCAAGTATCAGAAATATCTTACTGCCATGTACATCACCAAGAATGGGGATGATTCGTTCACTTACGAACGCAAACTCGTCCGGGACCGTGAACGTGGAGGTTGGGTAAACCGCGAACTTCTCGCTCCCCTCCACATCGATGAAGCGAGCCGTATGCAGATCCTTACCGGTGACAATTGGCAGAATCCCGGATGGTAACCGGAGTTAGCGATCTATTTATCAACGTAAATAATTAGACAATATGAATAAAATAAAATATCTTCTGACAATGATGGGTTGTCTGTGTGCCGGCGCCGCCTATGCGCAACAAGCCGACACCGAGGCCGCCGCAGTATTGCAGGATTCCATCGGAACAGCCGCCAAGGTCGACTTGGGCTATCTGACGCAACCGGCGCAGGCGCTGACGGGTGCAGTGGAAACCGTATCGGGAAAGGCGCTGGAAACGTCGCCTGTCGCCGAGCTTTCACTCACATTCCCGGGGCGCTTTTCGGGTATGACTTCAATGGAACAAAATTCGGAGCCCGGAAGCGCCTATACGTTCAAATTTATCCGGGGTATCTCGACGGTCAACGGAACCACGCCGCTGGTCATCATCGACGGTATGATCACGCCTACCGACTACTGGGATTATCTCGTACCGCAGGAAATAGAGAGCGTCACTATCCTGAAAGACGGCGCCTCTACGGCCTTGTATGGTATGCAGGGAGCGGGTGGAGCCATCATCATCACAACGAAAAGAGGATCCGAGGGCAAACGCAAGATCGATGTTTATGCCGGCTACGCCGTTCAGCAGATGACCAAACGCCCGTCGCTTCCCCGTTCGAATGAGTACATCGCCCTGCGCAATCAGGCCGCACTCAACGAAGGCCGCACCGCACCATTTACTCCAAGCGTAGTATCCGGTTTTGCATCGGGCGATACCAGCCTGTATCCGGACAACGACTGGTATAACCGCTATTTCCGCAAGCTCTCCCTGATGCAACGCGCGGGGGTCAGCATTGCCGGCGGTTCTAAGAGCGTGCAGTACTATACCAGCCTGAATTACATGCACCAGGGATCGCTCTACAACACCGAAGGGGTGGAAGGCAGGGAATACGACCCGACTCCCGGCACCCACAGCCTGAACTTCCGTTCCAATATCGACGTGTCGTTCAGCAGCCGCCTCACAGGTTTCCTGCGTATCAGCGGTAATGTGGATTTTGAAAAATATGCCGGAAGCATGAACTCCTCGATATATTACAGCCTGTTCAGCTTCCCGCCGACCATGTACGGGCCAACCACTCCCGCCGACAGCGCGTTTCCGAACGAAGTGGTCACAGCGTCAGCGTCGGAAGCAATATACAACCCTCCTTATGCCGAGCTGAACCGTTCGGGATATAACGAGGCGCTTACCACCAACATTATGTCGCAAGCCGGCCTGAAACTCGACATGGATTTCATCGCCAAAGGCTTGTCGCTCACCGGCAGCATGGCCTATCAGAGCCGTTCGTCACAGACGACGACCAACTATCAGACTTACGCGAGTTATGTTCAGGACAGTTATGGTGCTCTCAACTTCAAACAGTTTGGAACCGTCGAAAATACGCCGCTCATCTATCCGCCTCTTAAAGACTCGGAGTTCGAGTATAATCTCAACCTGTATGCCAACCTGGATTACGAGCGTACCATGGACGACCACTATGTGAAGGCAATGGCTTACGGCATGTATCTCCAGCAAGAAAAACCGGAGGCGTATTATGTAGGCTGGACGGACGTTCAGGCGGCCATTGTGTTGCCGTACTACCGCCAGAACTTCGGAGGATCGTTGCTTTACGGATACAAGAACCGCTACTTTGCGAAAGCCGATCTGGGATATACCGGTTCGGAACAGTTCGCCAAGGGCAACCGGTACGTGTTCACTCCCGGTTTCTCGGCCGCGTGGATCGCTTCGAACGAAGATTTCCTGAAAGACAACGGGATCGTTACTTACCTGAAGCTGCGCGCTTCGTACGGGGTCAATGCCAACGACCAGTTCGGCCTCACCCGCTTCATGTATCTTGATTTCTACGATTCCGCAGGCAACGAAGGATTGAAGGGCAATCCCGACCTGAAGCCGGAAACCATCAGGAAACAGAACTACGGTTTCGATCTGGGTATTGCCGACATGCTGACTTTCCACTTCGACTATTACCGCCACCGTACCGATAATATGCTGATCGGCGGCGCCGGCATATCACCGCTCTTTTCCGGCATCAGCCCGGATAACTATCCCAAGCTCAACAAAGGCTCGATGGTGAACAACGGCTTTGAATTTTCGGCGATCTTCCGGAAGGAGGTGGCGAAAGACCTGAACCTTACGGCCGGATTCGGAATAGGCTACAATAGCAACAAGGTGCTGGAAGCCTACGAATCTCCGCTGGGCGAAGGCTATGCCTACCCATACCGGACCGAAGGATACAGCCTGGGACAACTGTGGGGATTTAAAGTGGACCGTTCCAACGGCAACGGCTTTATCAATACCGAAGCCGAACTTGCCGCCGCCAGGAGCAAGTATAACCTCGGCGTACAGCCCCGGCTGGGCGACCTGATGTTCCAGGACATCAGCGGCGACGGAAAGGTCGATGAAAAAGACGCGGCGCCGCTGGGCTCTTCGTATATTCCGGAAGTGACATACAACGTGAACCTCGGCCTGAACTACAAGCGCTTTGAGGTGAACCTGCTCTTTCAGGGCACCGCACGTTCAAACGGCTTCCTGTCAATGAACGAATATTTGTATCCGGGCAGATACTCCGACGTACACAAGAATGCGTGGACGGCCGACAGGTATGCAAACGGCGAGAAGATCACCTATCCTTCCCTGTCCTATTCCACGGCTTCGGCGAGCGATTCACACAGCAGCGACTTCAACCTTTACGACAGCTCGTACCTGCGTCTGCGTAATCTGGAAGTGGCCTATACGCTGCCTGCGTCGTGGGCCGGATTCATTTCGGCCGAAGCGATCCGCGTGGCGTTCAACGCACAGAATCTGTTGACCTTCGACCATACACCCTCGAAGTACCTGGATCCGGAAATACGTAGCTTAACAGGTATGAATCCGTTCAGAGTTTATAACATCACGTTGGGCGTAAAATTCTAATCACTAAAAAAAAGGATAAGAAAATGAGAAACAAGTTTTTATATTCGATAGGGATGCTGGTATTACTGATAGCGGCAGGCGCCTGTACCGACCTGGAAATGCAGTCGGACGGACGCGACACGCTCAGCAGCATCTTCGCCAACTACGGCAAGGCGCGCAGCTATTATCAGAGTATCACGTCGGCCGTGCCGCAAACA
This sequence comes from Mediterranea sp. (in: CFB group bacteria), assembly GCA_031258135.1. Lineage (GTDB taxonomy): Bacteria > Bacteroidota > Bacteroidia > Bacteroidales > Bacteroidaceae > Bacteroides. The sequence continues at coordinate 19,460 of JAIRNG010000145.1, read as the reverse complement.
GGGAATTCCCTGTATTATAACGAGCAACTGGCTTCATATTCGGACGAAGCGCAGGATGTGACCGACATCAGTAGCACGATGGTGGCCTATTGGTATGCGGGCAATGTCAGCGCCATAAGCAATCCGATGACGATGACCTTTGATCCGTGGTACGAATACTTCGTCACCATACGTCGCTGCAATACCTTTTTGCAGGCTATAGACGATCCGGAAATGACCACCTTCATGATCAACGATACGGAGAAGAACGGTTGGAAGGGGCAGGTGCACGTGGTACGGGCGTTTGCCTACCTCCAGTTGATGAAGCGTTACGGCGCCGTGCCGGTGATGGACACACCGAACGAAGTGAATTACGACTACTCGCAATCCGTAAGGAATTCGGTTGAAGAGGTGACCGACTTCATTCTTGCCGACTGTGACGCCGCGCTTGCCTTGCCCGAAGCCGAAGGGCAACCGGCCGCTTTCCGCTGGGCGTTGACGAACAGTGACCGGATGGTGATTTCGCGTGCGTTTGCACAGGCTGTCAAGTCGGAGGCCGCGCTCTATGCGGCAAGCCCGTTGTTCTACGAGAGTGGAAGCAAGTACACCTGGGAAAAGGCCGCACAGATCACGAGGGAGGCGCTCCAAGCCTGTCTGGATCATGGTTTTGAGCTGTATAATACTCCGGTGCAACCGGCTGTGGCGCAGAATCCGTATGCGTATTACTTCATTCAGCAATCCGACCCGAGCCGCCAGTTGGATAAGGAGACCATCTATGAATCTACTTACCAGCTTCGTATCTGGCAAAACAATGGTACGCCGGTCTGGGATGGCGCTACATCGGCAGGCAGTTGCCCGTCGCAGGAACTGGTGGATGCTTACGAAACGACAGACGGCGAGCCGGTGCTCGATTTGGACCGGCCGTATCTGGATGCAAACCATTTGCAGCCTAATTACAATCCGGCAAATACGCTTTACAACCCTAACGATCCGTATGCCAACCGCGACCCGCGCTTCTATGCTTCGATTTACTATAACGGATCGCCACGCAAGTTGGCAGGCGATGTGACGGGATCCTCATCTGTAGTCTGGGACTTTAATTACTCATCGGGATTAACTTCAAGCGTTAATGACGATGGTTCAGTAACGATTAGTTTAACCAACGTCGAGGCAGACCTTGAGTCAGACTATTTTGATGTGGTTCAGGGTAATGGGCTAAACCTTGTTTTTGAATATAAAAGTAACAAGGCTATTTCTGATGTGGCTATTTATGGCGCAGGTGTGGAAGCGGATAGAGTTTCCATTCCCAAGGCAGACGACTGGACAACCATCTCTTTTGACGTGCAAACGTTAAGGGATGCCGGTTTAGGTTCCAGTTCAATTTGGTTTGGCATAAAGTTTTATTCACAGGATGCTCCCGGATATGAAATTACCACACGGAATGTCCGGTTCGAATATGCAATCCCTTCCGTTTCCGACATGTTCGTCGATACCTACGTCGGCGGCAACTGCGAAATAAGCAGCGCCGACCTGCGTTATACCCGTACGGGATATTACCTGCGCAAGTATAACAACCACCGTTCCAATGTGGATGTGGCTGCCGACGGTTATATGAAGTTATACCGCCTGGCGGGGTTGTATCTCAACTTTGCCGAAGCGGCCTACAATGCCGCAGGGCCGGATGCATCCGTGCAAGGATTGAGCGCCCGCGAGGCTGTGAACAGAATCCGCACGCGCGCCGGAATGCCCGAATTACCTGCGGGAATGTCCAAGGATGCCTTTGAAAAACGTTACCGCAACGAACGCCGTGTGGAAATGGCTTTCGAGGAACAACGCTTCTTCGATGTGCGCCGCTGGAAAATCCTGGGTGAAACGGACGGTTTTGTTACGGGAATGAAGATTACGAAAGATGGGGAAGATAGCTTCACGTATGAACGTGTGAAGTTGAACCCGCGCAACTGTAGCAATGAAAAGTTCCTGCTCTTCCCCATAAGCTGGACGGAAGTAACCAAGATGAATGCATTGACCGGCACGGAATGGCAGAATCCGGGATGGGAGTAATATAACAATTCAAAGAAATTAGCATGATGAAAACAAAATTTTTTATGAGTACATGTTGGCTTGTCGCGTTGGCCGGATTCGCCGCTTGCAGCGACTGGAGCACTCCGCCTGTGGATTACACGGACAACATGAAGGTGTATCTTGTTCCGGCGCGCGCCGCCGCCCCCAAAGAGGTCGTTCTGTTTGGCGTGAACGACACCACGATCACCGTCACCGGCGTACGTTACGGGGGTACGCAAACGCCCGTAGGTGAGATCACCGCCACCCTCACACTCTGGGACGGACACCCCTCCTTCGTAGATAAATACAACGAAGCCCACGGCACCGAATATTCGGTGTTGCCCAAGGGCGTGGCCACCCTGCTCGACCAGACGGTGACCATCCCTGCCGGCCGGTTTGCTTCTCCTTCATTTTCATTGCGCATTATCGACGACAACGATTTGCTGCAAGAAGGCTCCTACCTCCTGCCCATACAGGTGATCCAAGCCATCGGCCTACCTGTGAGCGAAGAGCACAACACGGGATATGTGGTCATTAAGTACATGAAAGAAAAGCTGGATGTGTGGGAACACGGAACATACGAGATGTTGTACACCCATACGGAAGGCCAGGGTATACCCATTGTGATTGTGGGTGACGGGTTCGACTACAAGGACAATGAGAAGGGCGGCAAATACGAAACCGTATGTCGCGGATTGGCGGACAAGTTTCTGGCAAATCCCATCATCCGTGACTTCAGGGAGTGGTTCGACATCTTTATGGTGGTGGCGCACTCCGAAAACAGCCCCGTCACAGTTGGAGAGAACACAACCTTTTTCAGTTCGGGAATCGATCCCAATTTCGGATGGGCTAACGAATTTACGGCCGGCGTTGCAGTTGGTGAGCCTTACGCCATTGCAGGCCGGCTCGACCGGTGCTTCATCTTCGTGGGCAACGGCATGATAGGCGGCTACGCCCAGTTCGGGATACCGGACGGCAACCTGGGATGGGGAATCTATTCTACGGATGAGCCGCTCAGCGGTTACTGGATGGCCCATGAATTCGTAGGGCACGGCTTTGCTTCGCTCGGAGATGAATACAGCGACTACCCTAATTATGGAGGCGTCGACGGGTTAAATACGCATCATGATTACTATAATATCTGTTGGAACCTTTCGACTACGAACGACACGAGTCAGGTGCCCTGGGCGCAGTTTATCGGACGCGAAGGATACGATGAGGTCGGAGTGTATGAAGGTGGATTCGGCGAAAATGGAAATATCTGGCGCTCCGAAGAATGGTCGATCATGTTGGACAACCGTAACGGGAGTGAAGGCGACGAAGCGTTGTACTACAACGCCCAATCCCGCTGGATCATCTATGAGACGATCCATAAACGTGCGGGTATGTCTTATTCGTTCGAGACTTTCCTGGAGTATGACGAACAGTATAATGTGAAATAATCTTTTGACGGAAAAGGAAAGTCGAAACGCAGATTTACACGGATAAACGCAGATTTTTTTTATAACCTGCGTTGGTCTGCGTAAGTCTGCGTTGAATATTTTGTCGAAAGCGTCTTCCTCTGCGCGGATGATGCAAAATATAAATAGAAAGAAAATGTTGTCAAACGAATAGGATAAATAAAGAATGAAAAGAAAGAATGTACTGTTTGCCGCGATCTGCCTGATAGTCTTTGGAAGTTGTTTGCCGTCGAGCGGGGGTATTTCCGTAAACGCCCCCATGGACGTAGCTTCCGCCCGTCGGAAGTACGAAGAGATGCAGCGTTCCGTCGCCCGCGGATGGAACACGTGGGACACACGCTCGGTGCTGCGCCACGTGTTGTTGCCCTACGGGGTGGCGGTCGACATCAACCTTGCCACGGCGGACGGCCGGCGGATGGAACGGTTTTTCATCGGCGACCGGATGAAAGGATCGGCGCAGATGCGGCCGGGCGCACACGCTTATGACGGCTATTACACCGACATAACAGCGTTGTGGAACGGTCTCGGTCTCCGGGTAGAGAGTGCGGCCGACAGCCTTTCCAACGTGATCGTCATCACTCCGCAGGCAGGGAACGCAAAGGGCGGGAAGGTGATTGTTTCTATCCGGGAACTCTGGCAAAGAGCCAATGACCTGTCCGTTTCCGGCAACAGGTTCCACATCAGGACCATCGCCGACAACCTGGACATCAACGGTGAGGTGTTGGGCGAACACGTGGAGACCCGCGACGGCGAGATCGTGCTGTCGGCAGACCGGCCGGTCATCATAAACTGCGGGGTGAGCCTCACGGCCGAACAGGCGCAAGGGCGGGTGAACAGACACAGGGAAGATTTTATCACGGCCAATAAAAAGAAATACGGCGACTGTTACGATGTGTATAACGCCATGCAGAACGTGCTGGGATGGGACAACATTTACGACCCGACGATACACAGGGTGATCACCCCCGTGTCGCGGATATGGAACGTGGGATGGAGCAACAGCCCCGATCTGGGAGGATTCGTCCTGTTCTGCTGGGATACGTATTTCGCCGCGATGATGCTTTCCACCGACAGCAGGGAACTGGCTTACGCCAACGCCGTGGAGATCACCCGCGGCGTCACGGAACAGGGATTCGTACCCAATTTCTACACGGAAAGCAATTACAAATCGCGCGACCGTTCGCAACCGCCCGTGGGAACGCTTGCCGCATGGAATATTTACCAAAAGTACCGGGACAAATGGTTCCTGGAACTGCTGTACGACGATTTCCTGAAATGGAACCGCTGGTGGGACGCCAACCGCAAGACCGACGGACTGCTGTGCTGGGGAAGTTCCCCGTTCGAGCCGGTGACCTACCGCTACTGGGAACTGGTAGGCGTGAACGAGACGTACGGCGGGGCGCTGGAGTCCGGCCTGGACAACTCCCACATGTATGACGATATTCCCTTCGACAAGCAGAAACATCAGCAAATGCTGAACGACGTGGGACTGAACAGCCTGTACATCATGGATTGCAATTTGCTCGCCCGGATCGCAGAGGAGTTGGGACAACGGAAAGACGCGGAAGAACTCCGCCGGCGGGGCGAGGAATATGCCGGAAACCTTTCCCGCCTGTGGAGCGAAGCGGATGCGTTCTATTATAACCTCCGCACGGATACAAAGACATTCAGCCGGAGAACATCCCCCACCAACTTCTATCCGCTGCTGGCGCACGCACCTTCCGACGCTCAGGCGGAAGCCATGCTGCTCAAACATCTGCTGAACCCCGACGAGTTCTGGGGCGAATGGGTCATTCCCGCTACGCCCCGCAACGACCCGGCCTTCAGTGACAACACGTATTGGCGCGGCCGCATCTGGGCTCCGCTCAACTTCCTTGTCTATATGGGGCTCCGCAATTATGACACGCCTGTCATTAACGACATTCGCCGGCAGTTCTCCATGAAATCGAAAAACCTGCTGCTCAGGTCGTGGCTCTCCAACGGATATGTCTTTGAGAATTACAACGCCACGACCGGTGAGGGCGACGATGTGACGAACAGCGACAAGTTCTACCACTGGGGGGCTTTGCTCGGATTTATCGATCTGATGGAGCAGGGGTATTATTAATTTTACTCCGTCAACATAAAAACTTAAATAACATGAAGAAATTATTTTTATTCATCGCTTTTACACTCCTGACCCTGACGTGCATAAATGCACAGCCGCAGGAACCGGACGCCAACGTGGCCTATAAAGATCATTCAACCCGTTTCACCGTCATTACGGACGGCGTCATACGCATGGAATGGGCGCCGGACGGACGTTTTACGGACAACCGCTCCTTCGTGGCCGTCAACCGGACTTATCCCAGGGCGGACTACAAGGTCAGGTTGTCCGGCTCCATGGTAGAGATCACTACCGCAAAGATGACAATGAAATATAAGAAAGGCGGCGGAAAGTTCACGGCGGATAACCTGTCCGTGACTTCAGCCAAGGGAATGTTACCTTTCAAATGGAAACCCGGCATGAAGCAGCAGGGCAATCTGAAAGGAACCTACCGGACGCTCGACGCCTACGAAGCCGATCAGTACTATTACAAACAAGACCTGGCGCCGGGCGAGGACCCGGCCATGCCCATAGAAGACGGCCTGCTCGCCACGGACGGATGGACGCTGGTAGATGATTCCCAGGGCTTGCTCTTTGACAATTCGGACTGGCCCTGGGTAGAACAACGGCCGGATACCACCACGCAGGACTGGTATTTCATGGCTTACGGACACGACTACAAAACCGCGTTGAAAGACTTCACCGTTTTTGCCGGAAAAACGCCTTTGCCTCCGCGCTACGCTTTCGGCTATTGGTGGAGCCGTTACTGGTGCTATACGGACAACGAGCTTCGCAACCTGGTGCGGAACTTCCGGCTGCACGACATCCCCCTCGATGTGATGGTGATAGATATGGACTGGCACTACACCAATCCGGGCAGAGGCGGCTGGACGGGCTTCACCTGGAACGAAGGCCTGTTTCCCGACCCCGCCGGGCTGCTCTCCGACCTGGACAGGGAAGGCATGCAGGTGACGCTCAACCTGCATCCCGCCGACGGTGTGGCATACTTTGAGAAACAATATCCGGAAATGGCCCGGTGGATGGGCGTAAACCCTGACCCTGCCGCCAAGGATACCATCAAATGGGCCGGGTCGGACAAAAGATTCATGAGCGGCTGGTACAATACCGTGCTGCGTCCGCTGGAAAAGATGGGCGTTGACTTCTGGTGGTTAGACTGGCAACAGGAGCTGAACGATTCCAGGATTCCAACCCTGAGCAATACCTGGTGGCTCAACTATACCACCTTCACGGACATGCAACGCAACCGTTCCGCACGCCCCCTGTTATACCACCGCTGGGGAGGACTTGGCAACCACCGCTACCAGATAGGCTTCTCAGGCGACGCGGTCTCGTCGTGGAAATCGCTCGACTTCCAGACGTGGTTCAACGCCACGGCATCCAACGTGCTGTACGGATATTGGAGTCACGACATCGGAGGATTCTACAGCGACTCCATCCATCATTCCATCAATCCGGAACTGCTGACCCGCTGGGCGCAGTTTGGCGCGGTAAGCCCCATTATGCGCACGCACGCCATGAAGGACGGGAATCTGGACAAAGAACCCTGGAAGTTCGACCGGAAATATTTCGAAGCGCTGCGCAACACCGTGCTCCTGCGCTACCGGCTGGTTCCCTATATTTACACAATGGCGCGCAAGGCATACGATACGGGCCTCTCACTCTGCCGTCCGATGTATTATGATTATCCGGAGAGCAAAGAAGCCTACGGTTTCAGAAACGAGTATATGTTCGGCGACCGGATGCTGGTGGCGCCGGTCGTCACCCCTATGGAAGAAGGATATTCCACGCTCGACGTATGGCTTCCGGCCGGTGACGACTGGTACGAATGGCATACGGGCGCTTTGCTGAAAGGCGGGCAGACCGTACGGCGTTCTTTTGCCATTGATGAATATCCGCTGTACTTCAAGGCCGGATCCATCATCCCGATGTATGCCAACGCCAGGAACCTGCGTCCGAATGACGAACCTGTGGAACTCATTGTTTTTCCCGGTGGGAACGGAACATTCGAAATGTACGAAGACAACGGTAATGACAAGGCATATGAACAGGACTTCGCCGTTACCGCCCTGACTTCCGTACGCAACGGAAACACATTGACGGTGACCGTCGGCGCACGTAAGGGAAGTTATCCCGGAATGTCGGAAACACGCAATTTCACATTGAAAGTCCTGGCATCCGCTATTCCGGAAGCTGTCGTTGTCAACGGGGAAGCCGTATCTTACCGCTATGACGGCGACGAATTGGCTTTGGTGGTTGATATTCCTACAGTCGATTGCAGCAAGGAGAAAGTGGTCGAGATCTCTTATCCTGCAAATGCAATGAACCTGACCGATGGTCTGGCGGGTAAATTCCGCCGTATCCGGAATGCCGTTTACGAACTGAAATACCGATGGGCGGGCACACAGCTCAATGATGAACTAAGCAAGATGGAATCCATCAACCGTGAACTTACGTCCTATCCCGAACGCCTCGCGCCGGCCATTGAACGTTTCCGCGAGAATTACGGGAACCTGCCCGCCATTCTGGATAACCAGGTGACCTGGTCATGGAGGGGAACGGCCGACATCAGCGCCGAAGACCAGGAATGGTTCCTGAAATTCATCCGCTACAACAAATAAGACATGGATATGAAGAGACTGCTGTTAATAACCCTTTTGCTCCTCCCGGCCGGCATGCGGGCGCAGGAAGCGGAAACCCTGCAAAGCCTCGCGCGACAGTTCGCTTCACCGGCAGACAGGTATAAACCCCATGCGTGGTGGCACTGGATGGGAACTAACTTCTCCAAGGAAGGTATCAGGAAAGACCTTCGCGCCATGAAAGAGGCCGGCATCGGGGGAGTGGTGATATTCAACGCCCCCTCATGGCTTGACATCTCGAAGAATCCGTGGCCGTGGCAAACCTATCGCAGCGATGCGTATTGGGATGCGCTTGGAGTAGCGCTCCGGGAATCCGGGGAGTTGGGCATGGAAGTCGGGATACACAATTCCCCCGGATGGTCTACTACCGGAGGACCCTGGATAAAACCCGGACAAGGGATGCAGGCCGTGGCTTTCAGCATCACTAAAGTCAAAGGCGGCCGGACGGTCAGGACGGTTCTCCCTAATCCGAAAGCGGGCGAGGCTACGGCCGGATATTTCAAAGACGTGGCCGTCATGGCCATTCGCGACCATAAGCCTGTTGCTGTGGCGGACATCGTGGATGTATCTGCCTTTTTCAAGGCCGGCGTCCTGGAATGGGAAGCGCCGGCCGGAGAAGACTGGAATATCTACCGTTTCGGATACGCCCCTACAATGCAGCACACCCATCCCACGCCGGAAGAGGTAGCGGACAGTTCTCTGGAGGTGGACAAGATGAACCCCGAAGCCACAAAAGAACATTGGAAGAATGTACTGGACCCGTTGCGTGAACGTTTCGGCAAATCCATCGGCGCCACATTCAATTCTATCTGGATAGACAGTTATGAAGCCAAAGACCAGAACTGGTCGCCCAACTTCCGGGAGGACTTTATCCGCCTGAAAGGTTATGACCCCGTCAAACAGATCATTCTTGCCTGTCAGCGGGGCGACAGCATCCTGAATCCTGCGATGAACGGCATCTATCCCCCCCTGGCGCATTTTTCCGCGGAGACCAACCGGTTTCTGGAGGATTATGCCGAAGTGATCAACCGGCTATTCCTGAACTGTTGGGAAATAGGGAAAGAGCTGGTAAACGAAGCCGGTTTCCGGTTATGCTTTGAACCTTATGGAAGCATCTGGGATGCACCTTTCGATATGACGGAAGGGATCGCTGTCGCCGACATTCCCGTCACCGAGTTTTGGGTGCACAGTGATGACGTGCACGGCGGAACGGAACTGGCCATGGCCGCTGCCCGTAGCGGGAAGCGCATTGTCGGTGCGGAAGCCTTTACGGGGATGGAAGCCACGTGCACCTTTACCGAAACCCCCGCCCTGCTCAAACGTCCTGCCGATATGGGATACGCCGCCGGATGTAACCGGTATTACCTACATTCGTGGGCGCATAATCCCCTGGATGATACGTTCCTGCCGGGTTGGTCGTTCGCCCATTACGGCACGCATTTCAGCCGGAACCAGACCTGGTTTGAACCGGGCAAGACATTCTTTACATACCTTACCCGTTGCCAGATGCTTCTACAACAAGGTACAATGATTTCTACGGATGGCTTCACATTACGGCGCAGCCTGCCCGAAGCCGAAATCTTCTTTATCCGCAATCCATACCACACGGTGGAAAAAGAGTATTCGTTTCCCGTTGCGGAGGGTGTTCCCGAACTTTGGGACGCCTATACGGGGAAGATCAAAAGCGCAACGCACTGGCGGCGGGACGGGAATAAAACGTATGTCACCCTCAAACTTGGGAAAGACGAATCCGTATTTGTCATCTTCACCACGCAGAAAAGAGCATATCCCGTTCAACCGGAAACAGAAGTAACGAACGAAAGCGCCACGCCCCTGGATGGGAACTGGAAAGTTACATTCCATCCCGGAACCAACGAAACCCCTTTTACCAAAATCCTTACCGGACTTGTTGACTTCAGCAAACAAAAGGATAAAAGACTCAGGTATTTCTCCGGAACGGCAGTCTATGAAACGACATTTACGGTTACCGCCGGGGATATGCAAGACGATAAGCGCCTGACGATTGATCTGGGCGAGTTGCATGACATGGCGGAAGTAGAGATTAACGGAAAGAAAGTGGCCGTGTTGTGGATGCCTCCTTATAAAACAGACTTGTCCGCCTTTATAAAAAACGGCAGGAATGAACTTAAAGTGCATGTCACCAACACATGGATCAACCGTCTCATCGGCGACGAGCAATATCCGGCGGACTTTGAATGGACGGACAGGAATCAGGGGTTACGCGCCATGACCGGACTTCCGGACTGGCTGGTGAAAGGCCGGCCCCGTCCGCAGAAAAACAGGAAAACGTTCCTCCCGTGGTACTATTTCAGCAAGGAATCCCCGTTGTCACCGGCCGGTTTGCTTGGCCCGGTAACCATCATCCGTCAGGAGGTATCGGTAAAGGACGTCGCAGGCAGCCAAACCGTATCCCCGGTTTATGATTTGCAATGCGAATACCTGGTAAATCCGCTTGGCATAGACGATCCGTACCGTTTAAATCAGTTGGAGGACTTCAAGGGTTTCTCTCCCCGCGTAAGCTGGAAGATTGACGGCTCGAATCCGGCCATTTTGTCGGTAGACAACCGATACCCTATCGGTTACCTCCCGACACCTCTATCGGTTGACGACCGCCAGCAGTGGCGGCTACCTCCCGTCACCGTTGGCGGCTACCACCCGTCAACCGGCATACCGGATTATTGTTACAAACACAAAGAAAGATGTGGTCTGGGATAGCGGGATCAGGGAAGACAGCCGGCAGTTCTGTTTCCTTCCGGACAGCATTATCAAGTCCGGAACGGCATATTATTGGAGAGTGGGCGTTTATGACCGTGATCTCTCTTCCTGTACATGGAGCGGACAGGCTCATTTTTCCACCGGGTTGACGGACAAAGACTGGCAGGGAAAATGGATAAAGCATCCCTTTGCATCCAAAGAAAGTCATATCCGGTTCCGGAAAGAATTTATTCTGCCGGAAGGCGGTGCGGAAGGTTTGCCGGTATTCGCATACGTCGCTTCCATGGGTTATCACGAATTGTATGTCAACGGGACGAAAGTAGACGACAGGGTGCTGGCTCCTGCCGTCTCCCGCTTGGACAGAAGGGTTTTGTATGTTACTTATGACGTTTGCAGTTTACTGAAAGAGGGTCGTAACGTTATCGCCGTGAACTACGCCCCAGGCTGGAGCATGAACAACTATTTCTCACAAAAGACAGGGCAGGGATTGCTTGTGCAGGTCTATGGAGAGGGAACGGATTTTTCCCTCTCTTCCGATGCCACATGGAAGTGTGCGGAAGGACACAGCAGGAATATCGGCCGGTTCGATTTCATGGATATGGGAGGAGAATTGGTCGACGGCACTGAATATACCGACCGCTGGATGTGTTCCGGATACGAAGACGTGAACTGGGTACATGCTGCGGAAACCACGCCTTATAACTCTCTCCGCCCCATCCTTTCTTCCCAGATGACCGATCCGTCCCTTGTTATCGATACCATTCCGGCTAAAGTCATATCCGTAATCACCGATCCTTCGGAGAAGTCTGCTTTGCGCAATACGGTTTACAGGGTGGATATGGGCAGGGAATTTACAGGTTTCCTCCATGCCGCGTTCGATGGTCTGCAACGGGGCGATACGGTCGAAATAATGGTTTCCATGCGCGATAGCCATCCGGAACTTGTAGAGGCCACCTGCAGCATCGGCGATAAAGTCATTGAGGAACAAAAGCAACGGCAACTCTACATTGCCCGTGGGGAACAGGGAGAAACTTTCCGTAACCGGTTCAATTTCTTTGCCGGAAGGTATATTCACTTCCGCGGTCTCCGCAAAGCGCCGGAATTGCGAAACATCAAAGGGCTTGCCGTATCCTCGGCGGCGGAAGCCAGTGCATCCTTTGAATGTTCGGACACGTTGTATAACCACATCTTTGCGTTGGACAAATACACCTACCGGATGTGTCATACCGAAGGTGTGACCGTGGATTGCCCCAACCGCGAACGCTTGGGCTACGGACCCGAAGGCGCCTATCAAACCATGTGGGGACTTGGATTGCCTTGCTTCCGCTCGGCAGCTCATTACGTGAAAAATGTACGGGACTGGGCGGATGTACAGTCCGAAGATGGCTTTATCAACAACGTGGCCCCACAGATAAGCGACATGTACGGCGGCGTACTCAATGGTACAGCCATTTTAAATATAGCCTGGGAACATTACCGCCTTTATGGCGACAAGCGGATACTGGAACTGGCATATCCGGTGGGCAGGAAGTGGCTGGGATTCCTGTCCCGCCATATAAAGGATAACATGTTGACCCGTTATGCGGAGCACGGCTATTTCCTTGGCGAGTGGGTCAGCCCCGGACCGGTGTTTGAATATGCAGAGACCCGGGAGGCTTTGTTCTTTAATAACTGCGCCTACGCGATGACACTCGATTTCATGCTCAGGATCGCCCATGCCCTGGGTTATCATCAGGAAGCGGCGGCCGGCAGAGAAAAACTTTCCGCATTGCAACACGCTTTACACCGCAATTATTACAATCCTGAGACGGGCGGTTATTTGAATGGCGACCAGGTACGCACCTCTTTTGCATGGTATGCCGGCATTGTGCCGGACAGCCTGACCGGAAAAGCAGAGGCGCATTTAAAGGAAAAGCTGGAAAAACAAGGCTATCTGGATATAGGCAGCTTTGGCCGTTATCCGTTCTATAAAACCATACTCGACCGGCCCGGTTATCTTGATATTGTCGGACGTTTGCTGAGCAAAACCGATTATCCGGGATATGGGCATTTCATCGCACAGGGATGTACGACATTCCCCGAAATGTGGGAAATAGACCAGCCCAATTCTACCGTTATCCATACTTCTTACACCGGAATTTCGGCGCTGTTCATCAAAGGGTTTGCAGGTATCCGCGAGGAAACTTCCGGATGCGATACGATTTTGATAGCTCCCGAACCCATTGGGGGACTTACAGCATGCCGGGCCGAACTGGAAACTCCGTATGGGAAAATTAAAAGTGAATGGAAAAAAAAGAAACATGAAGGAATATATTATCGTTTTGAAGTACCTTTCGGTGCTGTGGCGCGGCTACGCTTGAAAAATAAAGGTGAAGAGATTGTGCCGGCAGGCGTATTTGAACGTTTTGTTCCTTGAAAAACAATATAAATAATCAGCACATGAGCAATTCCCGTTGCTCGTTTGCACTAATCGAATGGAATGTATGAAGAATCTATGGATTAAAATCTGTGCATTGTTTGTGTTGACCGCTTGCAGCGATCGACAGGTTGTAGAATGGATAGCCACAACACCCGGCGTTCCCTGGCAAAAGCAACATGTAGAGAAAATAACGTATGCCGGGAATAAGAAACCCGATGCAATCGTGGATGTGGAGCATCCCGGACAAGAGATTGAAGGCTTCGGGGCATGTTTCAACGAACTGGGATGGACATCGCTTGCCCGCCTCAGCGAGGCCGACCGTGCAGCAATCATGCGCGAACTTTTCGCTCCGGGCGCAGGCGCCAACCTAACCGTCTGCCGCATGCCTGTCGGCGCTAATGATTTTTCACGGGACTGGTACTCGTACAACGAAACAGCGGATGATTTTGAAATGACGCGTTTCAGTATTGACAACGACCGCGAAACACTCATTCCCTTTATAAAGGAAGCCTTGAAGTACAACTCCGGCCTGAAGTTGTGGGCATCCCCGTGGAGTCCTCCCGTATGGATGAAGGATAATAAACACTACGCCTGCCAGCCGCTGGACACTTCATTCTTCGATAACGTGGGGCAGAACGGCATACTTCCCGGACAGGTACGCCGCGAGGGAGTGAACATGTTTATTCAGGAAGACGCCTATTTCAAGGCATACGCCCTTTATTTCGCCAAATTTATCGAAGCCTACCGCGCGGAAGGTATTTCCGTCTTCATGGTGATGCCCCAGAACGAATTTAATTCCTGCCAGCCGTTTCCGAGTTGTACATGGCTGCCGTCCGGGCTGGCTACCTTTGTCGGCAAATACCTGGGTCCGAAGATGAAAGAACTTGGTGTGGAAGTGATGTTCGGAACCATGGAACGTCCCAATCCGGCGCTCGCCGATACGATGCTGACCGATCCCGACAGCCGCAAGTACCTGACCGGCGTAGGTTTTCAGTGGGCGGGAAAAGAATCTCTTCCCGACATTCACAAGCGCTATCCCGATTTGAAGATTTATCAGACCGAACAGGAGTGTGGTGACGGCAGGAACGATTGGGAAGGATGCGTGTATTCGTGGGAGCTGATGAAGCATTATTTCAACAATGGTACAAACGTATATAATTATTGGAACATTTCCCTCGAAGAGGGGGGGATGAGTCGTTGGGGATGGACGCAGAACTCTTTCGTTGTGGTAAACAAGGAAGACCATACCTATACATATACGTACGAGTATTATCTGATGAAACATGCCGGCCATTACGTACAGCCGGGCGCGAGGTTTCTGCCGGTAACAGGTGAATTTACCGACATGCTGGCCTTCTGCAATCCTGACGGGCGGGTCGTGCTGATTCTTCATAATGCCGGAAATGCAGACGCCGGGCAGGTCGTGAAAATTGGCGACCGGACGGTTGAGCTTACGCTCAGGCCGCAATCATTCAACACAATTGTACTGTGAGACTAAACGGGGCAAAACGGATTTAATTTAAAACTTAAAGTTTATGTATAGAAAGAAAACTTCTGATTTATGGGTGTGCTGTCTATTTTTATTCCTCGTCGGGATGCCGGCCAGCGTCGAAGCCCGAAATGATTCGTGGAGCCTGCGCGCTTCCGATCCGGACGCAACCTACGTAGGCGCTCCTGTCGCCAATGGCGGAATCGGCATTTTACCGTGGAAAGAACCTTTTTCCATCCGTCATGTCGTGCTGAACCATGTGTTTGACGCCGAGGAGCCGCAGGGCGTCAGCAAAGTGTTGCGGGGCATCAATCCTTTTCTTCTGGAGATGCGGGTTAATGGAGAACGGATTGGAATGGACAATATTTCCGGTTGGGAGCAGGATATTGATATGAAAGGCGCCGGTCATAACACGCATTTTGTTGCGGCCGGCAAGGTGAAGGTGGCTTACAGCGTATATGCCTTACGCAATATGCCCTGTTCGGGTCTTGTTCATGTAGAAGTGGAAGCGTTGGCCGACGTGGAGCTTCGTTTCGTAAATACGATAGAAGCGCCGGATGATTATGATCCGTCTTTGTTCAGTTCCCGGCAGATTAACGGGGAAAAAGCCCGTTCACTCGTGTTCCGTAAAAGCGCTTTCTCGACACACCGGCGCCGGGCCGTTTCCGCATCTTCCACTTTCCTTTATGACCGGAACGAACAGGGATTGGCCGTCACCGCCCAAGGTGAGCAGAACACACTCACCCTGTCGCTCAGGAAAGGTAAAAAACGATCGTTCTCCCTTGCCGGCGCTATCTGTTCGGACAGGGACTTCCTCGATCCGTATAACGAATCGGACCGGCAGGTGATCTATGCGGCGCAGGAAGGGACTGACCGGTTGATTGCTGCTCATAAACTCTTGTGGAACGAGTTATGGAAAAGTGATATCATCATAGAAGGTGATGACGAGGCGCAACGCGCCGTCCGTTTCGCTCTCTACAACCTCTATTCGTATGTGCGCGAAGGCAGCGGGCTGAGCATCTCTCCGATGGGGTTATCGGACAGCGGATACAACGGTCACATCTTCTGGGATTCTGAACTTTGGATGTTCCCTCCGATACTTTATCTGAACCAGGGGATGGCCAAGTCGATGATCGATTACCGTACGGATCGCCTGGGTGCTGCATGCAGGAAGGCGAAAGCCTATGGCTATCGTGGCGCCATGTTTCCGTGGGAGAGTGACGATGCGGGAGAGGAATCGTGTCCTACCTGGGCATTGACGGGCCCTTTCGAACATCATATTACAGCGGATATAGGCATAGCTGCCTGGAATTATTATTGTGTGACGCACAACAAGGAGTGGTTGCAAGAGAAAGGGTTCCCCCTGATAAAGGAAGTGGCTGATTTCTGGCTGAGCCGTTCGGAACGGAATGTAGACGGTACATACTCCGTCCGCAACGTGGTATGTGCTGATGAATATGCCGAAGGTGTGGACGACAACGCCTTTACCAACGGAGCCGTAATCCGTGCGTTGCAGGCGGCTGTCAAAGCAGCGGAAATATGTGGCAGGCCGGTGGACCCGGCATGGAACAGGGTGGCCGACGGGTTGGTCATCCCGACATTTGAAAATGGGGTCACGCGCGAACATGCCACGTATGACGGACGGACAATAAAGCAGGCGGATGTCAACCTGCTGGGTTATCCATTGGGGATAATCTCAGATCCGGAGCAACAGAAAAGGGATATGGAATACTATGTAGACCGCATCGACACAGAGAACGGCCCTGCCATGTCCTATTCCATCTTATGCGTGCAATATGCGCGTCTGGGAGATGCGGAGAAAGCATATAAGATGTTCCAACGGAGTTACCGGCCGAACTCACGCCCGCCCTTCGGGGTCATCGCAGAAACGGCCACCAGTGACAATCCCTATTTTGCTACCGGTGCGGGCGGCATGTTGCAGGCCGTTATCAGTGGTTTCTGCGGACTGGAAATAACCGATGGAGGTATTCGTCAGGTACCGTCTGTGTTGCCCGGACATTGGAAAAAGGTTACGGTGACCGGCGTTGGGCCGGATAAAAAGACTTTTATCAGGGAAAAATAAATCTTCTGTGTACTTATATTAAAAACTTTGTATGATATGAAATATAAGATGAATATCTGTCGGATAAATACTGTTTTAGTCGCTTTATTCTTTTTTCCGGCGACGTTGTCCGCACAAAGCTATACACCCGAAACATTACATTCACTGGCGGGAAAATTCCCCCGGCCCACCGGTGAATACCGTCCACATGTATGGTGGCATTGGTTGGGCGGCAACTTCAGCAAAGAAGGTATTACTAAAGACCTGGAAGCCATGAAGGATGCCGGGATCGGCGGAGCTACGATATTCAACATATCCTCCTCCGTACAGGAATCCCATTTCCCCATGAAAAACAATCCATGGCCCGGACAGACTTTCCGGGGCGAAGCCTATTGGGATGCCATGAAGCATACCATGAAAGAAGCAAAGCGCCTTGGGCTGGAAATCGGTCTGCACGGAACGCCGGGATATGCTACGACAGGCGGCCCCTGGATAACAGAAGAAAGGGGGATGAAAGCACTGGTAAGCAGTAAAACGGTTGTTGAAGGGGGAAAGGCGCTGGACATTGTTCTGCCCCGTCCCGAACTGCCCGAATTCACCGGCTATGATTCCATCTATACGGAAAACTACAAGCCCTGGAAAGCTACGAAATACTGGGACGTAACGGTAGTCGCCGTGCCCGGCGACACAGACGCCACGGTGGATGATGTACTCGAAATTCCGGAATGTATGGACAGTAACGGGCGTCTGAAGTGGCAGGCTCCGGTGGGGAAATGGATCATTTACCGCTACGGATATGCGCCTACCATGGCCCATCCGCATCCGCTTCCCGACGATATTATCGGCAAAGCCTGGGAAGTGGACAAGATGAGCCGGAAAGACAATCTCTATCATTGGCAACAACTGCTCGACCCCCTGAAAGAACACCTTGGGGAATATTTCGGTGAAACCTTTACCCATATATGGGTGGACAGCTACGAATCCGGTTACCAGAGCTGGACGCCGGGCTTCCGTGCAGCGTTTATCCGCATCAAGGGCTATGACCCCATCCCCTGGATTGCCATGTATCAATATAGAAACAACAAGGAAATGGAATACCGTTTCAGTGCATGGTACAGTCCGAAGTTTGAAAGTGATCTTCCGGACTTTCAGGTGTTTTTCAAGGACTACGACGATGTGGTGAACCGCCTGTTTATGGATAACGGTTTTTCCGTAGGCAGGGAGATGCTGCATAAGTACGGCCTCAAACTCTATTGGGAACCCTACGAAGGCCCTTTCAGTAATTATGAAGGGGCAATGCTGGCCGACATTCCTGTCGGGGAATTTTGGTCGTCGGAAAAAA
Source organism: Mediterranea sp. (in: CFB group bacteria) (assembly GCA_031258135.1). Classification (GTDB taxonomy): domain Bacteria; phylum Bacteroidota; class Bacteroidia; order Bacteroidales; family Bacteroidaceae; genus Bacteroides. The sequence goes on along the minus strand of JAIRNG010000145.1, from coordinate 1,169 downwards.
TAGTGCACGGCAATCCCCATACATCAAGGGCGGCCGTCGAATTTAATAAACGTATTATTGCTGCGGAAGCTTTCACAGGAACGCCGGTCTTCAGCCGTTACAACGAAGACCCCGCCTTTCTGAAACATACGGCCGATGGGGGATATGCAAGTGGTTACAATCTCTATTTTCTCCACCATTGGGTGCACCAGCCTTTCGATGACAGATACCAGCCCGGCATGGGGATGGGATGGTGGGGAACTCACTTCAGCCGTTTCCAGACCTGGATAGAACCGGCAAAAGCCTTTTTTACTTACCTGACCCGGTGCCAGATGCTCTTACAGCAGGGAGATTATGTTCCCGGAACGCTTCATTCCACACACAGAAGGACACCGGAAGCCGAAATATTCTTCGTGATCAACATGAATGATGAAGTACGGAAGACCAGTACTTTTCCGGTAAAAGACCGGGAACCGGAGCTGTGGGATGCTTACCGGGGAACAATCCGAAAAACGTCCAAATGGAAACAGCAGGGCGATTCCGTGTGTGTAGAATTGAATTTGGGGAAGGACGAATCGATGTTTGTCGTTTTCCCTGCAAAGAAAGGAAGGTATGAGGTGTTGCCGGAGATAGAAATACTGAAAAGAACAACTGTTCCTGTAAAGGGTTCATGGAAAGTTACTTTCCGGCCGAAGTTGGACAAACCGTTCAGTCGCACTTTCCCATCGCTGGCGGACTGGAGCAAGCAGGCGGATGATGCATTAAAGTACTTCTCCGGTACGGCGAAATATGAAAAAGAAATCCATATTACTGCCGGTGACCTGAAGGAAGGAAAACGAATTATGCTGGAGCTGGGAGAACTGCATGATATTGCAGAACTGGAAATCAACGGAAAAGACGCAGGCGTTTTATGGTTCCCTCCGTATACAGGTGATATCACCCCCTATTTGCATACCGGCACAAACAAGATAGCAGTCCATATTACCAACAATTGGGCGAACCGGCTGATTGGCGATGAGCAGTATCCGGCTGATTTTGAATGGGGGAAGGACAGGAGTGATGAAGGACGCGCCATGAAGGTTTTCCCCGATTGGTTCTTACACAACACGCAACGTCCGTCCCAAGGACGCAAGACATTCAATGTCTGGTATTACTACAGGAAAGATTCGCCATTGTATCCCGCCGGTTTG
>JAIRNG010000073.1 GCA_031258135.1 Mediterranea sp. (in: CFB group bacteria) | reverse complement strand
GTTTGATATACAGATGTAAATATACAGACAAAACAAGAAATAAGCAAAGGATTTGGGCAAAATTATCTTCTTCTTTTAAACAAAAAAACTGCCTCAAAAAATCTTTTGAGACAGCCTCTACTGATGTGAAATCGATGCTGCAAAAATTACGTAGCGTTTTCCCGCTTCGGGAAAACGCTACGACAAAATTCCGAACCGGGATTTCCGCAGATTCCCGCAGATTTTTAATTTTAATCTGCGGAAATCTGCGTGAATCCGCGTTTCAAAATTTTACGAAGAAATTTCCATCAGGCTGCTGGGCGGCGTGTTATACCGTTTGGTGAAGCAGCGGGTAAAGTATTTCGGGTCGTTGAAGCCTACTTCGTAGGCGATTCCGGAGATGTTCATGTTGCGGGTCGCTTTGTTTTTTTCAATCAGTTCGCGGGCGATGTTCAGCCGGTAGTTACGGATGAACAGTCCGATGGACTGTCCGGTGAGGCTCTGCATCTTTTTGTTGAGCAGGCTTTTGCTGATTCCCATGGCTTCTATGAAGTCCGTCACTTCGTAGGCCGGGTTCCTGTAGTTGGCTTTGACGATCTCCATCACCCTGTTCAGGAACTTCCTGTCGCCGGATTCCTCTTCGATGTTCAGGGCTTCGATGTCCATCCTGAGGGCGAACTGCCGTTGGTGTCGTTTGCGGTTTTCCAGGATGTTGGTTATCCGTGTCAGCAGCAGTTCTTCGTTGAAGGGTTTCAGCAGGTATCCGTCTACTCCGGTGCGGTAGCTTTCGATGCGTGATTCCTGTGAAGTTTTGGCTGTGAGCATCAGCAGGGGGATGTGCGAGATGGCGAAGTTTTCCTTCACCTTGCGTGACAGTTCTATGCCGTCCATAACGGGCATCATCAGGTCGCTGATGATAAAATCGACGTTGCAGGCGGCCAGGACGGCCAGCGCTTCGGCGCCGTTTCCGGCTTCCAGTATGTTGTATCGTTCCGACAGGATGGAGCGGATGTATCCGCGCATGTCTTTGTTGTCCTCCACGATGAGCATGGTCAGGCGGTTTGGTGAGAAGTGCGGTGGCGCAAAGCCGGGGCTTCCGGAAAAGATCGCCGGATGCCGGATCGCCGTATCTTCTGCGGCCGTCTCCCTTTCTTCTGCGGATAGCGGCAGGCTGATGCGGAAGGCGGCTCCCCGCGTCCGGTTGTTGCAGGCGCGGATTGTTCCGCCGTGCATCTGTACGATGCGTTTTGACAGATACAGGCCTATTCCGGTGCCGCTTTGTCCGTATGCAGGGAACTTCACCTGGTCGGCTGACTGGTAGAAGCGGTTGAATATCTTTGCCATGTCTTCTTCAACGATGCCCGTTCCGGTGTCTTTGATGCTTATGTAGAGTTTCCTTTCTCCGCTTTCCCTGAGGGTGAGCGAAGCGATGTACAGACTGACCGTTCCGCCGTCGGGAGTGAATTTGACGGCGTTGGACAGCAGGTTGGTCATCACTTTCTGCATCGCGTCCTGGTCGAAGAGTATTTCCGGCGGGTGGAGGCGGTAGAGCTTGCGGATCGTGATGTTCCGTTCGCCTGCGAAAACGGTGAACGGGGTTATGATCAGGTCTGTGAATCTGAGGAAGTCGCTCTTCGTTTTGTTGATCTCCAGCTTGCCCGATTCTATTTTGCGGAAGTCCATCAATTGGTTCACCAGCGAAAGCAGATACTTGGAGTTCCGTTCCACAAAGTTCAGCTGTTCGATGACCTGCGGGTTGTAGCTCAGCTTCAGCGCCCGTTCGATAGGCCCGATGATCAGGGTTATGGGGGTGCGGAATTCGTGTGTGATGTTCGTAAAAAAGGATAGTTTGTCGGTCGTCAGCTCCCGGACTTTTTTCGACATCCTGATCATCTGTTGCTTTTGCCGCGTTATTTTCTCGTTCTGCAGCGTCAGCATTTCGTTCCGGCGGGCCAGTTCCCGCGTGCGTTCTTCCACCGTGCGGTGCAGCAGTTCTTTCTGCCGCTGCAACTTGCGGATGCGCCTCTGATAGAAACAGAGCGTACTTCCGGCAGCCAGCAGGATCATCAGCAGGATAAATCCGGGACGTTTGTAGAAGAACGGGCTTACCACGACGGAAAGCTCGGTAATGGGAATGTCGTCCGTTCTTCCTTCCGGCAGATACATGACCTGAAAGACGTAATGGCCGTGTTTCAGGTTCGTATAACTCGCAAACCGGCGGTTGGCCGGCACTTCTATCCATCCGTCGTCGAAGCCCAGCAACCGGTACCGGTATGTGGCGGCGGTCTTGGAATCGAAGTTCAGCGCCGAGAACTCAATGGAAAACGACTTGTCGCTCTCGTGCAGGCGCAGTGTTCCGGCTATTGAGATATGGGTGTCGAGATATTTCCCGTCCGGAAATATCTCCTCGTTCATGATGTGCAGCTTGGTCAGCTTTACTCTGGATGGGGCGGGGGTTGTGGGACGGCGATTGGTCTCGATGGCGATTAATCCGTTCAGCCCCCCGAAGTACAGCAGGCCGCTTTGCGAGCGGTAATGTGCGTTCCAGTAGAATTGGTTGGCCGGCAATCCGTCTTCGCGGGTGTAGTTCATGAAGCTGTTCGCGCTCCTGTCAAAGCATGACAGGCCATTGTTCGTGCTTATCCACAGGCGCGCCCGGTCGTCTTCCAGGATTCCCCGGACGTTATTGTTGATCAGTCCCTGCGCTGTGGTGTAGGAGACAAAGCGCGGATGATCGCCCTCTTCCAGATAGTTGTATATGCCATATCCGTTGCTTCCCACCCATATCGTACCGTCGGCGGCCTGGTGGAAACAACTGATCTTTTCGGTCAGGCGCGAGTCCGGCTCGTCGAGCTTGTTCTTCAGACAGGTGTAGGTGAATTGGTTTTCCGGCGTGCGGGAATGAAGGTCGATGATGTACACTCCTTCCATGGAGCCCATCCACAGACGGCCTTTGGTATCGATCAGCGTACCGATGGAACCGGGTATGTTTTCCGCCGCGCCGCCGGCAAAGGGCGAATAGATTTTGTCGGTGGCCAGGTCGTAGAAATAGATGCCCGGATTGGTGCCTATCCATACGCCTTTATTTATGGGGTCGTAGCACAGGGAACCGATGAAGTCTACCGGGAATCCGGGATGGGTCTGCGAAGAGACGTACTTTATGGCCCGTTGTTCCGGGCGGTCGGCGGAAAGCAGTGTGATGCCGTTGCCCCATGTCCCCACCCAGAGGCGGTTGTTTTCGTCTGCGGTCAGCGCACTCACGGAGTTGTGGCTGAGCCAGGTCGGGGCGTCGGAAGTATAATGGGTGAACAGGTCGCTTCCTTTGAGTTTCCGGTTCAGTCCGCCCTCGACGGTTCCTACCCACAGCGTGCCTTTCGCATCCTCGAACACGGCGTTCACCGGATTCTGCGATATGCCGGATGGATTATCCTTGCTGTATGTATAGCTTCGCAAGGAAAGCCTGCGGGGTGTGAGCTTGTTCATTCCTCCGGTCTCGCTGCCGATCCATATCATGTCATGGTCCGCCAGCAGGCAGTTCAGGAAGTTGGAGTTCAGGCTTGGGCTACCGTCGCCGGCTGCTTTTTCCTGCTGCATGATCTGTTCAAAGTCGTCGGTCACCGGATGATAGACGTTAAGTCCGCGCAACGTGCCGACCAAGAGTTGCCTGTCGGCCGTGACCGCGAGGTCCGTAATGTAATCCTGTGTGATGGAGCGTTTGTCGTTCCTTTTATAAACGTACCTTTTGGTCACGTTCCCGTTCCTGTTGTGGCGGAAAAGCCCCTGGTTGGTACCGATCCATACCTCGTTCTCTTTCGTCAGGAAGACGGAGATGAGCGTGCCGGGTTCAAATTCAAAGCCGGGAATGGCGGGAACGCTGTCCAACCTGTTCTGTTCGCCCGCATACAGCTTGTATGCGGTATGTCCGATGCCTGTCCAGATATTCCCGTCTTCATCCGCATCATATAACGCCACGGGCTGTATCGACAGGGGTGGGGTGGTGATGCTGTGTATCCGGTCTATATTCCCGTCCGCGTCGAAGGAGATTCGCTGGATGGCGTCTCCGCAGTGTGTCCATATATACCCCTTGCTGTCTTTGGTGATAGCGAGGGCCGGTTTGTCTACCATTTCCGTGAAAACTCCATGCTTGTCCTCAGGCAGGGTCTGTTGCAGCGTCGCCAGACTCAGAATGTCTATTCCGCCTTCCGAAACGATCCATAGCCTTCCGAAATTGTCTTCGCATACTTTTTTAATGAAGTTGCTCTTCAGCTTGGCCCTGTTCGTATTGGTGTTGTAAGGTGAAAACTCATAGCCGTCGTAGCGCAGGAGACCGCCGCCTCCGGTCGATATCCACAGGAAGCCCTGTGAATCCTTATATATGTCGTCGACGAAATCATGCAGCAACCCGTTCTCCATCGTTACATACGTTATGTTGTAACGGGTTGCGAAAGACTCCTGCGCACCGGCCGCCGCCCGGACGGATAACAGGAAAAACAAAAGGATGATTTTCCTTTTCATGGCATTTGATTTACATGCAAGCAAAGTTATGCCATAGTTTACAGATTTCAAATAAAACCTCCTTCCTTATTATGCCCGGAAGTCGTTTTGTCCACCATTAATGTTCTTTTGTCCACCCCCGTATATACGTATGCTTGTATTTTTGCAACTAATAATATAAAGCAATTAATAAGTACTAAAACAGAATTAATTTATATGATTATATCCATAACAGATGGGTACGCGGATGACACGGATTAAGCGTACCCATCATTTTACTATCATTTAATTTTGAACATTTACTTATATATAATGAAAGGAAAACAATCGGCCGGAGTCTTGCTCGCCATCTGCCTGTTTGCATGCAGCCGTCCGGCGGCTTTTTCGCCCCGGCCCTCATCGAATCCCTGGGAGGACGATTACCGTTCCGTGTCCGGCATGGAAAATTATAAGAAGTGGGGGCCTTATAATGTGCATGATCCCGCCTGCAGGAAATGGGGCGATCATTATTACATGTTTTCCACCGACGCCATCTTTGCCGAAAACAGGACGGAGGCCGAAAAGAACGGCGTGCCCCTTGGTTTTATACAGGTGCGCCGCTCCCAAGACCTGGTCAACTGGGAGTATCTCGGCTGGGCTTTTCCCGAAATACCGGCGGAAGCCGTGGAATGGGTGCGTGATCATTCCGGCGGGAGAGGGGCCGCCAACATCTGGGCGCCTTATATGATCCGGCACAACGATACCTGCCGGTTATACTTCTGTGTGTCTGCGTTCGGACGCAAGGCTTCTTATATCGGGTTGGCGGAATCGGCCTCTCCCGAAGGGCCCTGGCTGCAAAAGGGATGTGTCGTGAAAACGAACGACGACAGCGTAATGAATGCCATAGACCCCAGTGTCATTGTCGATCCGGAAACCGGAAGGTGGTGGATGCACTACGGCTCTTTCTTCGGCGGGCTGTTCTGCGTGGAACTCGATCCCGGAACGGGCCTGCCCCTGAAGGAAGGCGACCGGGGACATCTCGTTGCACGCCGGGCGAACTACACAAAGGATAATCTGGAAGCGCCGGAGATCATCTACAATCCGGAGCTGAAGAAGTACTACCTGTTCGTCTCTTATGATCCGTTGATGACCACATACAACGTCAGGGCCGGACGTTCGGATTCTCCCGAAGGGCCTTTTACGGATTTCACCGGACAGGAGTTGAAAGATACGGTCGACAACTTCCCTGTTCTGACCGCTCCGTACCGGTTCGATAACCATCCGGGATGGGCGGGAACAGCCCATTGTGCGGTTTTGCGTACCGGCGATGGGGAATACTTCATGTTCCACCAGGCAAGGCTCTCTCCTTACAACATGCTCATGGTGTTGCATGTACGCCGGATGTTCTTCAATTCCGACGGATGGCCGGTGGTCTCCCCCGAAAGATATGCGGGAATCCCATCGCGTAAATTCACGGAAGATGATCTGGCGGGCGAATGGGAAATGATCCGCATACTGGAACCCCGTCACGAATGTAACCTGAAAGCCGGGCAGATCCTTTTTGGAGAAGGCGAATTGACAACAGAAGAACAGAACCGTTCGTTCCGTTTAACCCTCTCGGCGGACGGGAAAGCGGGCCTGACCGGATACTGGTCTTTTCTGACCGAAAAACAGACCATAAAACTGACCATGAATGAGGAGGAAATCAATGAACTTCTTATTTTTGCAGGACAGGATTGGGAGAACGAAAAAGAAACCATACTTTTCACCGGACTCGACAGGAACGGACGCTCCGTTTGGGGGAAAAAGGTAACAGCCTCACTCCAAACAGCCTCACTCCAAACAGCCTCACTCCAAACAGCCTCACTCCAAACAGCCTCACCCCAAGCAGCCTCACCCCAAACAGCCTCACCCCGACCCTCTCCAAAGGAGAGGGGGAGAAGAAAGATATTAATTAAATAAGATAGAAGCTATGAACCGAGAGAACCAAGAAAATCAAAAGAATCAAGAGAATCAAGAGAACCAAGAGAATAAGAATAGTAACTTCCTTTCCCCCTCTCCTTTGGAGAGGGCCGGGGTGAGGCTTTTTGGGGTGAGGCTGTTTGGGGGTGAGGCTTTTATCTTTTTCCCCCAAACGGAGCGTCCGTTCCTGTCGAGTCCGGTGAAGAGTATGGTTTCTTTTTCGTTCTCCCAATCCTGTCCTGCAAAAATAA
>JAIRNG010000117.1 GCA_031258135.1 Mediterranea sp. (in: CFB group bacteria) | reverse complement strand
GTAGCTGTCGTTTGCCCCGAACTGCTCAATAAATAATCTGTGTATAAATCTAATATCTGTTCCATGATGCAAAGATACTTCTCTTTTTTTCTACATGCGTGTGCTTGCGTAACATCAGTCATTAAATTGAAAATTGAAAATTGAAAGTTGAAAATTACGATGCCGCATGGAAATCCGTGTCCATCCGCATAATCCGTGTCATCCGTGTACCCATCCTAATTTTCAATTTTCAATTTAAGAAATCCGTGTCATCCGTGTACCCATCCTAACTTTCAATTCTCAATTTTCAATTTTCAATTTAAGAAATCGTAAATCACTTCATGCTACATCAAGGCTGCGTTCAATGTATGCCAGGATATCGCCCTGGTTCACCAAAGCCCCCTGTTCGGCGCATACTTCAATGATCCGTCCGGTGAAATTGGCCGAAACTTTATCGTATGTACTCCACGGCGTAGCGATATAGCAGAAGGTATCGTTTTCGTAGTACTTGTGTCCTACCACAGGAGGCAGGGATGGCGACTCAACGTCAATTTCCCATATCACCCTACCCTTTTCAAACGCCACGACCGGTTCGGCTTTGGCGCGTTTGAACTTCCTGATTTCCTCTTCGGAATATCCGTTTCCGGCCAGCGCCGCGTCTTTCGCCCGTTGCAGTTCCTCTTCAAACCGCTTTTTAGCAATGCCGGACTTATAATCCCTGTACTGCCGGTCGTGCATAGCCAGTTCAAACAGTTCCTCATCGTCTTCTCCGGTCTCCCAGTTGTTTTCAACCATCTCTTTACGGTATGCATCCAATTGATCCGGGTAATTATCCTGAGGGTCCGTGTCCGGAAAGTCATATCCGTTCGTTTTCGCCATTTCAACAATTTCGGGCGCCAAGGGCCCGGGCAGTTTTCCGCTTTTGCCCAGAATCATGTCCCAGGTATGCCGGTCTATCATGCTCCAGCGTTCCTCTCCTTTTGCCAGCGCCATGACGTTCATGAGCGCCACGTTTTTCACATACTGGCTGAATGGGGTTACCAAAGGCGGATAGCCCAGCTTAGGCCAGACATATTCGACCTCGTCAAACAGCATAACCAACAGGTCGTCGATACTTAATTCCGGTTCGTTCTTTGCCTTGAGAATCATGTTGATGCCCGAACGCGCACCTTTAAGATCCGCCATCATGGAGCCCATCATCCCACCGGGTAATCCGGATTTCAGCAACAGGGAAGAGACGTATCTGTTGGTCTGATCCATAAAATATCCCAGAAAATCGTCAATGAACGCCTGAGTCATGGCCCGGGCCTTCATGTAAGCCTTCATATTTATCCCGGGTACCGTAAATCCCTCATCCTCCAACATCGCCTGTACGGAGATTACATCCGGATGTATCTTCCCCCAGGATATGGGTTCCATGGCCACATCGATAATATCTGCGCCATTCTCGCATACTTCCAGAATGGATGCCATAGACATGCCCGGCCCCGAATGTCCGTGATACTGGATAACCACTTCCGGATGTCTTTCCTTGATGGACCGGGTCAACCGTCCCAGCATACCGGGGCGTCCGATGCCGGCCATGTCCTTCAGGCAAATTTCGGGTGCGCCTGCAGCAATCAACTGATCGGCAATGGCCGAATAGTATTCCACGGTATGCACCGGCGAGAAAGTAATACATAATGTGGCCTGTGGTATCATCCCGGCTTCAAGGGCGTATTTTATCGACGGCACAATGTTCCGTACGTCATTCAGTCCACAGAAGATACGGGTGATATCGACCCCCTGGGCATGTTTCACTTTATACATGAGCCGGCGCACATCGGCCGGAACCGGAAACATGCGCAGGCCGTTCAACCCGCGGTCGAGCATGTGCGTCTGGATTCCCGCTTCGCGGAACGGCTTGGTGAACGCCCTGACGGCCTTATTGGGATTCTCCCCATACAAAAGATTCACCTGTTCAAACGCTCCTCCATTCGTCTCTACTCTGGAGAAGCATCCCATTTCAATAATTAACGGAGCGATTTTCTCTAACTGGTCAACCCTGGGTTGATATTTCCCTGAAGACTGCCACATATCCCGGTATACGAGACTGAATTTGATTTCCTTTTTCATAGTTTTTAATCCATGTTTAATTAAGGGTAACGAACTGTTACAAAAATAAAAAAACATTTTCTACTTTTAATGGCCTGCCGGGGAATATTGCTAAAGAAACAATCAATTTTATATCATATAGAAAGGAATATTTCGTTTCGTATGCTTAATTTGCCATGCAAACATTGCAAATAGTTAGTTTCAATCTGTAACCGGGGGCAGAAATCAGGAGTTAGCGCTTCGCGCAGAAATCAGGAGTTAAGGAGTTTACTATTTACCATCTTATGAAAAGGACACGGATTACACGGATTACGCGGATTTTAAAATTCTATTCTCCGTAAATGTCAATCGGGAATAACTCCTTTAACTCCTGCGCAAAGCGCTAATTCCTTAACTACTGATTCGCATTAAAATCCGTGTAATCCGTGTAATCCGTGTCCCTTTCATAAATGGTAAATGATAAGACGGTCATTATCTGAAGTCTCTTAATTCATACTGTAATCTTTGGCGCGTAAAGAAGATACGACTTTTCACCGTGCCAAGAGGCAAATTCAATTTATCTGCAATTTCACGATACTTGTAACCTGCAATATGCATGGAAAACGGCGTTTTGTATTCCCGCGGAAGCGCATTGACAACCCGGCGCATCTCTTTCAGGTCATAAGCGCCTTCGGTATCATCGAATCCGGAGCTTTGCGGCAGGTTAAGATGATAGAGATTCTCTGTCTGGTCTACATAAGTCTGTTCGCGGGCCATCCTCCGGTAGTTATTAATGAATATGTTACGCATGATTGTGTACATCCATCCTTTAAAATTCGTATCCGGAGTATATTTGTCTTCATTGTCTAACGCCTTTACGGAAGTTTCCTGCAACAAATCGTCAGCTTCATCATGATTTGCAGTTAGCCGATAGGCAAAACGGCGTAACTCGTCTTGCATATTGACCAGATTATTTCTAAAACTTATATTTTTCTTCATCAGTACTCGTCGGTTCCCTTTTTACAAAGGAACAAATAATTTGTATAACGTGCAACTGTGAAGTTCAAAAATATCACGTACATTTGCCCTATGTTAGCTAAAAGGAGGGAAGGAGTTAAAGGAGTTATAGGAGTTATCAGGTGCTTCGCACTCCCGGCGAGCGAAGCGCTAACTCCTGACTCCTGCGCGAAGCGCTAACTCCTGACTCCTGAATAATTATAAATATACAGGAATGAAAGTAACCATCGTTTCGGCCGCGCGCCCCAATTTCATGAAAATAGCTCCCATCGTACGCGCTATCGAAATAGCAGGAAAACAGGGGCAATCCATATCTTCCCGTTTAGTGTATACCGGAACGGCACAGGATACGAGCCTGGACGCTTCCTTATTTGCCGATTTGCAAATGAAGGCGCCCGACGCGTACCTGAATGTGGATGCGACGGACCCTATTCAATTGGCGGCGCAGGTCATGATAGCCTTTGACCGGGAGATTAAAAAGAATCCCGCATCGGTAGTCCTGGTGGTCGACGACCTCACGGCTACGATGAGCTGCGCCATTGTAGCCCGGAAACGTAATATCAAAGTAGCTCATCTGGTTGCCGGAACCCGTTCGTTCGACCTGCACGCACCCAAAGAAGCAAACCGGATCATTACGGACGGCCTGTCGGATTACCTCTTCACCGCGGGAATGGCGGCGAACAGGAACCTGAACCAGACCGGCACGGAAGCGGAGCATGTTTATCATGTAGGAAATATATTGATCGATACCATCCGCTTTAACCGTGGACGGCTCATTCAACCCGTCTGGTTTCCCGTCCTCGGCCTGAAGCATAAAGAATACCTGTTGCTGACGATTAACCGCAGAGTTTTATTGGAGAATGAGAAAAACCTGAAAGCGTTATTAACCGTTTTGGTCAATAACACCCGGGGACTGCCCGTCATCGCTCCGCTGCACGCTTATGTCCGCGACGCCGTAAAGCGTACGGGGATTGCCGCCCCCGGCCTGCACATATTTCCTCCTCAGAACTATTTGTCGTTTGGCTATTTAATGAACAATGCCAATGCGGTCATAACCGATTCGGGCAATGTGGCCGAAGAAGCCACGTTCCTGGGAATACCCTGTATGACGCTGAACACTTACGCAGAACATCCGGAAACGTACCGTCTGGGTACGAATGAATTGGTAGGAGAATCTCCCGGGGCTCTGAACGACGCCATGCAAACGCTAATGGCCGGCAAGTGGAAAACCGGCAGTTTGCCTGAGCGCTGGGATGGCCGAACAGCGGAACGGATCGTTCAGATACTACTGTCCAAATCGTCCGGTTAGTTTTTTACGTTTTGACTTATGGCGCAACGATACTATAAAACCATCCTGTTCCTGCTGCTTATCCTGATTGCTCCGCAAACCTTCTCGCAAATCCGGGGAGTGATTACCGATTCGCTGACGAATGAACCACTGATGTACATATCCGTATTTTATAAAGGAAAAGGAGTGGGTACGATTTCGAATACGAAAGGAGAATATATGATCGGGACGTGCAGGGACTGGAATGAGTTGACCTTTTCCGCTATCGGCTATCACGTAAAAGTGGTCCGGGTTGAGCCGGGGATGAAAATCCTGAATATCAGGATGAGCCCTGCCGATATCCTGTTGAGCGAGGTTGTGGTAAAGCCGCAACGGAACCGGTATTCACGGAAGAACAATCCTGCGGTAGACTTCATGCGTAAAGTCATTGAACGTAAGTCCCGGCATACGCTTGAAGAGAACGATTACTACCGGTACGACAAGTATCAGAAGATGAAGACGTCGCTGAATGACGTGACGCCTGAGGGACTGGAGAAAGGAATTTTCAGAAAAATGCCCTTCATGAAAGACCGGATTGAAGTCTCTCCGGAATCCCGGAAAATGATTCTCCCGCTTTCCATTCAGGAGACGGCTTCGGAGGTGATCTACCGGAAATCGCCCGCGAGCCGGAAGACGATTATAAAGGGAATGTGTTCCCACGGGATTGACGAGCTCTTTTCTACGGGCGACATGATAGGCACTGTCCTGAATGATGTTTTTACCGATATCAATATCTACGACAATGACATCCGCTTTCTGCAGGAGCGTTTTGTCAGCCCCATTTCCGGCTCTTCGGCCATTTCTTTCTATAAATACTATTTAATGGATACCGTTGTCGTCGATAAGTATGAGTGCGTCCATTTGGCTTTTGTTCCTCAGAACGTTCAGGAGTTCGGGTTTTCGGGACACTTGTATGTGGTGAACGATTCAACGTATGCCGTGAAGAAATGCCGGATGAGTCTCCCTAAGAACACGGGTGTGAACTTTGTAGAACGGCTGGACATTATCCAGGAATTTGAGCGGCTACCTAACGGGAATTGGGTGTTGACCGGGGATGACATGGTGGTAGACTTATCGCTCATCGATATCGCCCAGGGAGCGCAAGTACGGCGAACGACCCGGTACGGCAATTACTCCTTTGAACCGGTTGAAGCAAATCTCTTTAAGAAAAAGGGGGAGGTGATCAAAGAACTCCGGTCGCGATCCGGGGCGGATGAGTTCTGGGTGAAGGCGAGGCAGGCGCCGCTCACCGGGAGCGAAAAGGGAATGGACAGCCTGGTCGATAAGTTCCATGAAATATCCGGTTTCAACTATGTCCTGACCGGTCTGAAGGCGCTCGTGGAGGGCTATATTGAAACCGGCAGCCGGAAGACTCCGGGCAAATTCGACATCGGCCCGGTAAACACCTTTATATCCGGTAACTATATCGACGGCACCCGTTTAAGGGCAGGCGGACAAACCACAGCGCAGTTCAATCCGCATTGGTTCTATAAAGGATATGCCGCCTATGGCTTCCGCGACCGGAAATGGAAATACGAAGGAGCGGTAACTTATGCTTTTGATCGGCGGGAATTTTTCCCGTGGGAGTTCCCGCGGCATAACCTGTCGGCCGGATACCGTTTCGATGTGATGTCGCCCATGGATAAGTTCCTGACAACAGATAAAGATAACGTGTTCGTCGCATGGAAAGTGACGACGGTCGACCAGATGTCGTACGTGCGTGATGTGGAGCTGAAGTATGAACTGGAGACGATGAATGGCTTCTCCGTTACGACGACCTTACGCCGGCGCAATGACGAACCTGCAGGCAAATTGCAGTATCTGCGCAATGACGCCGGCGCTACCCCGGTACACGATATAACTACCGCTGAATGGGGCGTCACGCTGAGCTATTCTCCGGGGCAGACGTACATGAACACCAAACAGCGCCGGCGTCCGGTTACGCTGGACGCTCCGGTCTATACCTTATCGCACACCGCCGGTTTCAAAGGGGCGCTGGATGGCGATTACACATTCAACTTAACAGAGGCCGGCGTCCGGAGGCGTTTCTGGCTATCATCCTGGGGAAAGGCGGATGTTACGCTAAAAGCAGGCGTGCAATGGAACAAGGCGCCCTTCCCGTTGCTGATCCTGCCTGCAGCAAACCTTTCATACATCGCCCAAAAGGAAACATTCAACCTGATGAATAACATGGAGTTCCTGAACGACCGTTACGCCTCGTTCTTCCTGACTTATGATATGAACGGTAAACTGTTGAACCACATACCTTTGTTGAAGAAACTTAAATGGAGAGAGGTTCTCCGTTTCCGTACCCTCTGGGGGGAGTTGTCCGACAGGAACAATCCGTATAAGAACCCCGGAGACGGCGATCTTTTCCTATTCCCCATGCGTGATGGAGAAACGACAGGCTTTGTCATGAATCCGAAGAAGCCTTATATGGAAGTCAGCGCCGGCATTTATAATATATTTAAGATATTGCATATCGAATATGTACGCCGTTTGAACTATCTGGAGAACCCGGATACAAAGAAGCATGGCGTTCGCTTTATGATTATAATGACTTTCTAACACACAAAGACGATGGCAAAACCGCTCGCCGAAAGGCTTAGGCCGAAAACACTGGATGAGTATATCGGCCAGAAACATCTGGTAGGTCCCGGAGCCGTACTCCGCAACATGATTGAATCCGGGCGCATCTCCTCGTTCATACTCTGGGGACCTCCCGGCGTAGGGAAAACAACATTGGCCCGGATTATCGCCAATAAACTGGAAACTCCCTTTTATACGTTGAGCGCGGTTACATCCGGGGTGAAGGATGTACGCGACGTCATCGAGCGCGCCCAAAGCAACCGCTTCTTTTCGCAAACCGGCCCTATTCTTTTCATCGATGAAATTCATCGCTTCAGCAAGTCGCAACAGGACTCGCTCCTGGGAGCGGTCGAGCATGGCACGGTGACTCTGATCGGAGCCACTACGGAGAATCCTTCCTTTGAGGTCATCCGCCCTCTCCTGTCCCGCAGCCAGCTTTATGTATTGAAGTCATTGGAAAAGGACGATCTCCTGGAACTCCTTCAACGGGCAATCACGACGGACAGTATCCTGAAGGAGCGAAGAATAGAATTGAAAGACACCGGCGCCATACTTCGCTTCTCCGGCGGAGACGCGCGGAAGCTACTGAACATACTGGAATTAGTCGTCGATGCCGAGTCGGACGATCCGGTGGTCATCACAGACGAACTCGTTACGGAACGCTTGCAACAGAACCCGCTGGCTTACGATAAAGACGGTGAGATGCACTATGATATTATCTCCGCTTTCATCAAATCCATACGGGGCAGCGACCCCGACGGAGCGCTCTACTGGTTAGCCCGTATGGTAGAGGGTGGCGAAGACCCTGCCTTTATTGCCCGCCGTTTGGTGATATCCGCTGCGGAAGACATCGGACTGGCTAATCCTAACGCGCTACTGCTGGCCAATGCCTGTTTCGATACGCTCATGAAAATAGGATGGCCCGAAGGCCGGATTGTACTGGCGGAAGCCACCATCTATCTGGCGGCCAGCGCCAAAAGCAACTCAGCATACATGGCGATAGATAATGCGTTGGCGACCGTACGCGAAACCGGAAACCTGCCGGTGCCTTTACACCTGAGGAATGCACCTACAAAACTGATGAAGCAGTTAGGCTATGGACAGGATTACAAGTATGCGCATAACTATCAGGGAAATTTCGTAGAACAGCAGTTCCTGCCCGATGACATGAACCGCCGTTTCTGGGAACCTCAGAACAATGCATCCGAAAACGCATTGAACGACCGTATGCAGCAACTCTGGGGAGATAAATATAAAAACAAATAGATGATGAAGATTGTAGTTTTAGACGGTTATGCCCTCAATCCGGGCGACTTGTCCTGGGATGAATTGAAAACATTAGGCGATTGTACTCTATATGACCGTACAACTCCCGATGAAGTGTTGGAACGCTCTGCCGGTGCGGAAATCCTGTTGACGAACAAGACGGCGCTTACCGCCGGACACATCGCTCTCCTACCCGATTTGAAATATATCGGCGTACTGGCGACAGGTTACAACGTCGTGGATGTTACTGCCGCTAAAGAACGCGGTATTGTGGTGACCAACATTCCGGCATACAGCACCCCTTCCGTCGGACAAATGGTATTTGCTCATATTTTGAATATCGCCCAGCAGGTACAACATTATTCCGGGGAAGTTCATAAAGGTCGTTGGGTGAACAATCCCGACTTCTGTTTTTGGGATACGCCACTGATTGAATTACTCGGAAAGAAAATCGGTCTGATTGGCCTGGGACAAACCGGTTACAACACAGCCCGTATTGCTTTGGGATTTGGTATGAAGGTGTGGGCGCATACCTCAAAGTCGCGGTTGCAATTACCTCCGGAGATTAAGAAAATGGAAATGGAACAGATATTCGCGGCATGTGATATTGTTAGCTTGCATTGTCCGCTGACCGACGAAAACCGTGAATTTGTCAATACGGCTCTCCTTTCTTCGATGAAGCCCACTGCTATACTGATCAATACAGGACGCGGCGGACTGATCAACGAACAGGATCTGGCAGATGCCTTGAATACAGGTAAACTTTATGCAGCCGGATTAGATGTTCTGTCAACCGAGCCTCCTCGTGCGGATAATCCGTTACTTACGGCAAGAAACTGCTATATCACTCCACATATCGCCTGGGCTACCTCTGCAGCACGCCAGCGGTTAATGAGCATAATGGTTGAGAACATAAAAGCTTATCAAAGCGGTAAGCCGGTAAATAATGTGGTTCGATTGTAATAACTCCTGCCTAATGGGAATTCTTTCGAGAGATTACATCCACTACCCGTCTTATATCATCATCTGTTAGTGTTGGACCTGACGGTAAACATAACCCAATATCAAACAGATGTTCACTCGTTCCATTTCCATAGAAAGGAGCATCTGCAAAAACAGGTTGGAGATGCATCGGTTTCCACAACGGACGAGTCTCAATATTTTCCGCATCCATTGCCAAACGAATGTCTTCGCGAGTCTTTCCCGCAAACCGGGAATCCACAAGAATACAAGTCAACCAAAAATTAGAGTTATACTCATCCGACGGGTTCTGCATCACCGTGATTCCCGGAATATCTTTCAATAAGAGAGTATACAAATCATGTATTTCCCTTCTTCGTGCAATATGCTCATCAAGCACAAACATCTGCCCACGCCCGATTCCCGCACATATATTACTCATCCGGTAATTATACCCTATATGAGAATGTTGATAATGTGGGGCTGCATCACGAGCTTGTGTAGCGAAAAACATCGTTCGTTTCGCTTCTTCTTCCGTACGACAAACCAAAGCACCGCCACCGGAAGTAGTAATCATCTTATTCCCATTGAAAGACAACACACCCAGTTCCCCAAATCCGCCACACCGTTTACCATGCAGCTCGGAACCAAGCGCTTCCGCAGCATCCTCCAATACAGGAATATCATACCGATTCGCTATCGCCATTATCTTATCCATCCCGGCAGGCATTCCATAAAGATGAACCGGAATGATCGCTTTAGGCAGTTTTCCGGCTTTCCGCAAACGATCCTTGATCGCTTCCTCCAAAAAAACGGGATCCATGTTCCACGTATCCGTCTCGCTATCTACAAAGACAGGTTTTGCTCCTAAATATGCTATCGGATTCGCTGAAGCTGCAAAAGTAAAACTCTGGCAAATCACTTCGTCGCCTGCCTGCACTCCTAAAAGCATAAGTCCTAAATGAATAGCGGCTGTACCGGCGCTTAATGCAACCACATGCCTGTCGGCATCCAAATAGTCTGAAAGAGACTTCTCAAATGCATCAACGTTAGGCCCCAAAGGAACAACCCAATTCGTATCGAAAGCCCCTTTTATAAATTCTTGTTCACGGCCTCCCATGTGAGCAAGGGATAGCCAAATACGGTTATTCATTATTATAAGTCTTAATTATCTTACATCTATTTCCAACAGCTAATACATTATCAGGAAGATTCTTAGTAACTACCGAACCTGCACCAACAGTACACCATTTACCGATTTTCACTCCAGGAATAACAACTGCGCCAGCACCAATCCAACTTCCTTCACCGATAGTCACATTACCACATAATGTTACATGCGGAGAAAGATGAACATAATCTCCAATTTCACAATCATGATCAGCCGAAACGCCTGTGTTAATAATACAGTGTTTACCAACATTGACACATGACTGAACAATAGCACCTTGCATAACTACTGTACCTATATCAATTTTAGAATATTCTGAGATAATAGCTGATGGATGAACTGCTCGACCAAAAATCACAGACAATGATTCTGCTATCTGCTTACGTATCTTATTATTCCCAATACTGATTATCAACGGCCCCCGGACTTTCGACGAATGTAATACGGGATAGTCAAGAAGATGATCAATTCTATCATCATCGACAAACAAAGCTTCAACAGTTTCATTATTCGCACATAAAATATCAATAATCACTTTGGCATGACCACCGGCACCATATAAAAACATAACTAAAATCTTTAATTATTACCCGTAAAGAATTCCATCGTAACATTTGTTTCAGAAGAAATCCCTTCCCGTTTAAATACTTTTCTTATTGTTAGAAGTACAATCTTCATGTCCAGAAAAAAGGAACAGTGATCCACATACCAAACATCCAACTCAAACTTTTTTTTCCATGAAATTGCATTGCGGCCATTCACCTGCGCCCATCCGGTTATTCCCGGACGAACCTCATGCCGTCTGGCTTGTTCTTTCGAATATAACGGAAGATATTGCACCAATAAAGGTCGAGGACCGATTAATGACATATCACCAATAAGCACATTTATCAATTGTGGCAATTCATCCAAAGAAGTATATCTAACAAATTTACCTACACGTGTAATTCTTTTATCATCACTTAATAAAAAACCTCTTTCATCACATTCATTCGTCATGGTTTTAAATTTCATGACTTTGAATATTTTATTCCTTTTACCGACTCTATATTGTAAAAAAAAGACTCCAGACTTCTTGTTTAAGAAATATAAAGAAATTATAAGAATCAAAAATACTGGCCAAATTATTAAAAGTATTAGAAGAGATGCTAAAAAATCAAGTATATATTTAAAAAAATCTTTATACATACAATTTAATTTACACACATACATTCTTCCAAAAAAGTCACAAATTGTTCACATAGTTTATGTCTCGAAAAATTTCTTTCAGCTAATTCTCTTGAATTCTTTCCCATTTTATCTCTTAAGAGACGATTGTCTGCCAATTCAATTAATTTATTAGAAAAAGCTTCCGCATCATTTGGGGGAACGACTACTCCACATTTATTTTCTTTTATCATATCTGAAAGCCACCCGGGATAATTATTAAGAACAGGTATGCCAGAAGAGATATAATCAAAAAATTTATTTGGAGATGTTCCATAATAGAAAGCAGGTACATTAGATAGAACCATCATACCAATATCTGCAGAAGCGACTATTTGATTCAGTTCCAGTTTAGGCATCGGTGGGAAAAAGTGACAATTATTCAAATCTTCTTTCTGAGCCCTTAACTGCAAATGATGTTTTACCTTACCGTCACCTATAAACACTAACGCTATATCCTTTCTCTGCTTCTTTTTCAATTCTAAAGCAGCATCCAATATGGCATCTAATCCATTGGCAATACCGTGAGCACCTGTAAAAATTGCAACAGTATCTCTTGGAGAAACACCCTTCAATTTCAGATTTTCTCTTTTTCCTGGTTTAAAAATATCCAAATCGCACCCATTCGGTATCATCATTACTTTTCTACCCTTAGGGCTTCTTTTCCTTATACCTTCGCAAATTCCAGGAGAAAGACCAATACAAGCATTAGCAAAACGATAACTCAACCACTCTAAAACACTCATCCCGGAAAGTAAAATTGGATTTTTTAACCCTAACGCCTTAGGTAATTCCGGCCAAAGATCTCTCACTTCAAAAACAAATTTTTTCTTTTTGAAAAGTTTCATTACAATCCCTGGCACACCCGCTGTTAAAGGTGTTGATGTGGCAAATAAAAGATCATATTTTTCATGAAAGGCTATCCGTATTCCTTGCCAACCAAACTTAAGAAAAATAACTGCTCTTTGTAATACATTGTGTTGATTTGAATAAGGTATAGCAATCTGTATTACATCTATGTTATCAATGACACCTCTTTTAATATTCTTTTTGACTTTTGGTAAATCTAATTTTGAAGTTTCACCACATACCATAGTAACGCAATGCCCCCTCTGAATTAAATGTTGGGCAAATTCATAAGAACGAGTACCACCAGCTTGTGTCGGCAGTGTGAAATGTTGATGAAAATAAAGTACTTTCATATTACACAATTTGTAAATGTGTTTCTATTGTATTCGTATCCGACACAATTTCAATCTGATTACTTTCTTCTATTTCTCCATAATAAGACGAATACATACCTATAGACTTTTTAAAAATTCCCTGATCTGATTTAAAAGTGAGATTACTAGATCTTGTATGCCATAATTGACGCATTTTCATACCCTTCGGTTTATTTATTATAACATCTTTAATTATCCATTCCGGCCTACCCTTAATTTTGATCAAGCTACGATTATGCTTTACATTTTTATCTATGTATTTATAACATTCTATAACTCCTGTATACTTATAAGCTTTTTCATCTTCTAACAAATAATTTTCTATGGCTTGTGACCAACTGTACCATATAAAACGTGGACCTTTTAACATCTGATCCATATCATCCAACATAATTGTATTATGAGATTCTGTCCCAGAGAAATATTTAATTAAATTATATTCCGCATTATATTTATAACTTCCTCCATCAAGCAAGACATTTTCGCCTCTATACCAAATATCAACATGTAGATTATCAGCATGCGAAGGCCGGTCTTTGTACTTCCCGCACCGAATAAAAGTTAACGTATCCTGTTCCTTGATCAAATAATAACCACCTTTTATAAAGGAAATCAAACCATATTGTTCTTTCAATGGTGGAAAAATGGAACGTTTAACCTGAGTAGGAGGTGAGGCATACCAATATTTATCTTCTAAATGCTTCTTATAAAGAGTGCTTCCGGTTAATATATAATGAAGTACATCCAACTGCGGTCGATAATCTCGGTAATCATTATTATTCAATTTAAAAAACAATGCTCCATCATTCGCTCCGTAATTGGGTAAATAGCCATTTGTATTTTCCTGACATTGAAAAAGGAAATTTAAAGATTGATAAGCCCGGTCATATACTAATTCATCAAATTTCTCATTGTTAATATCGGATAAGATTATTGCCCACGTTAATAATTGTACTACAACCCTATGGTAGTTCATACTAAATTGCAAATAAGTACCATCCTCTGCTATCTGATATTTTATTTCTTCTTCAAACCATTTTTTACCTTTTCTTTTCCATATTTTGGATTCAGGAAAAAAAGGAAATAATAAACCTATAATATATAAAGATAATGTCTCAGTTATAGCATGATTATTTCTCACCGCAATTCTTGAAAAATTAATATTGCTATAAACATGGCAAATCTGCCAATAAATGCTATTTAATATTTTTTGAAAAACATCTTCAGTCAACGCACTTGAATTTTTATAATAATATAAAGCGAATATCCAATTTAATATACGTAAAGAAATCTCCTGGCTGCATTTATAATTCGGACCACAATTCAATGGATTTTTATCTATCCAATTTGTTATCTGTTGAAATACATAAGAAGAATGATTTTCTTCAAAATGAAAATCATATCTTATAATTGTATACAAAAATGAAAAGCGGGATAATTCCCATATATATTTTATGTCACCAATATTTTTTACAATATCCTCTACCTCAGTCCAATGCTTGGTTATATCATATTTATATCTTGTTTCAGGGTTTGTAACCCAGTCATAATCTTTTTCTACATTGTATATCTTGGATGAAAAAAAACGATATTTCCCTTTTAATATATTCTTAAAATCTAATCTTAACGATTCATCCTTTATTTTAGTTACTTTTATATCATCTTTTGATTCAAAGAAAAACAAACTTTTATTTTTTTTCCATTCCGATAATGTAATAAATGTGTTAAGAGTATATGAGACCGGATAATTACACTTTAATAAACCAGCCTTTCTTTTTATTTCATACGTAAGGCGAAATATAAAATATTTCGGCCCCATGTTTTGATAAAGTTCTTTTATTCGCAATAATTTCATTGCTCAAT
The DNA here is from genome assembly GCA_031258135.1 of Mediterranea sp. (in: CFB group bacteria). GTDB lineage: Bacteria > Bacteroidota > Bacteroidia > Bacteroidales > Bacteroidaceae > Bacteroides. The sequence continues at coordinate 900 of JAIRNG010000117.1, read as the reverse complement.
TTTTATCCAAGAATTTTTCTTAAGACTCTCAATACATGCAAATGATGCTTTTGTAGTATTGATAATACTATCTATAGGAATTAAAGACTCTCCTCCATTTTTAACCCGTTCGTTTAATAATTCAAATTGTTCTTTATGACCTTTGTTCATAGAAGCCTTCATTCTATTGAACCCTTTATATCCATATCCAGTGAGCACTCTCCAATTATCCAGAATTAGTGTACGCTCCTGAAAATATACTTCAACTCTCTCTTTCGAATATGCTTTACTACCATTAGAAAAATAATTTATTACTGCATTTGAACCATTAGCATAACGAAGTAGAATGCTCGCATTATCTGTATTTTCATCGGGATTTTCTCTCAAAGCATTCATGCATACATCAGTCACTTTACTATTTGCTAAGTATGAGCATAAATCAATAAAATGACAAGCTTCTCCAATTATACGTCCTCCTCCCAGAGTCAAATCATGAACCCATACTTCCGGAGGTATAAATCCGGCATTCATCGTTGCAACAATATTTTTCGGACCCTCTCCACATAGCTTTTTCATCTTAACAGTAAATGGAGAAAAACGTCTATTAAAGCCAACAGTCAACGTAACTTTTGATTCTGATTTCTTATATGCGGAAATAATTTCATCCAGTTCTTCGGAAGTTAAACACAAAGGTTTTTCTACAAAGACACTCTTCCCCGCTTTCAATGCTGCCAAAACCATGGGAGCATGAAGATTATGTCGTGTGGTTATCAGAACAATATCTACTTCAGCATCATTTAATATTTCATGGTAATTAGAAGTAGCTTTAAAAGCATTGGATTTCTTCGCTAATGTCTTGGCAGATAAACCTTGAGCACTTGCAATATATTTTATAATAGCGTTAGCTTTATTTAATGCCGG
>JAIRNG010000071.1 GCA_031258135.1 Mediterranea sp. (in: CFB group bacteria) | reverse complement strand
TATATATGACAACGAGCAGACATCCGTACAGGTGGAATGGATCTATATGAAAACCCATAAGGTGAAGAGGTATTACTTTGAACGGGTGGATGGCCGTTGGATGCTCGAGGCTATGAACCTGCGCCCGGTCATGAAGAGCAAACGCGCCGGATTTATCGATTTCTTCGTCCGTTTTGCGGTGGACAGCCTCTATCAGACGGAACATATCCGCGAGCCCCTGCGGTTTGTGACGACCGACCCGGACAATGACTTCAGCATTATCGAAACCACGCTGGATACCGAACAGTGGTTTGCCTTTAAACCGGTATTGCCCGACGAAAAACTATCCAATATCATCTATGGGCGCGAGACCACAGACGAGACACCATATAAAATATTGCAACTGAAAGGAATCGGCAACGGATTCCTGAATGTCCTTTCCTTCCGCCACAAGTCCAATGGCAAATGGGAGCTGTATAAATTTGAAGATACCAGTAATTAGCAGCCGGGCGTATGATTGAAAAGAAAGATTTCCCGCTTTTGCGCTATAATACCTTTGGAATAGACGTTACCGCCGCCCGTTTTATTGAATACGATTCGGTGGATGAGCTTCGTGAGTTGATCACCGGCGCCCGTTTTTCCGAGCCTTTTCTGCATATCGGCGGGGGGAGCAACCTGCTTTTCCTGAACAATTATTATGAAGGTACAGTGCTACATTCCAATATAAAGACCATCGAAGTGACGGATGAAGATTCCTGCGCTGTCCGGTTAAAGGTGGGTTCGGGTGTTGCATGGGACGATTTTGTGGCCCATTGCGTGAAGCGCAACCTGTATGGCGTTGAAAATCTTTCCCTCATTCCCGGTGAAGTGGGAGCGGGCGCCGTGCAGAACATAGGCGCTTATGGCGTGGAAGCAAAAGACCTTATTACCGAAGTTCACACCATCGATACGGAAGGCAGGGAACGTATTTACTCCCATGCGGATTGCCGGTTTGCATATCGGTACAGCATTTTTAAAGAGCCGTCGAGTAAGGGAGTGATCGTGACATACGTCTGCTTCCGTCTGAGTAAACAGGAATCGTATACGCTCGGTTATGGTACCGTGCGTAAGGAATTGGAAGATTATCCGGCGGTGACCCCCGGCGCCGTACGCGAAGTCATCATCCGTATCCGGAACAGTAAGTTGCCCGATCCTGCCGTATTGGGTAATGCCGGCAGCTTCTTCATGAATCCGGTGGTTCCAAAAACGACATTCGAGGCCATACGGCGGGATCATCCTTCGATGCCTTTTTATCCAATGGGCGAGGACAGCATAAAGATTCCTGCCGGTTGGCTGATAGAGCAGAGCGGCTGGAAAGGTAAATCTTTCGGTCCTGCCGCCGTACACGACAAACAGGCGCTGGTAGTGGTAAATAAAGGCGGGGCCACGGGACGCGATATTATTGCACTGTCCGATGCGGTTCGCCGGTCTGTGAAGGAGAAATTCGGGATTGACATTCACCCTGAAGTTAAAACGATATGCTGATGAAAATAAAGATACTGGGAAGCGGAACCTCTACCGGCGTACCCGAAGTCGGATGCACCTGTCCGGTTTGTACTTCCGGAGATCCCCGCGACAAACGTTTGCGGACTTCATCACTGATCCATACCGGTGACGCCACTATACTGATAGATTGCGGCCCCGACTTCAGGCAACAGATGCTGTCCACTCCTTTCGGAAAGATAGATGGCGTCCTCATCAGCCATGAACATTATGACCATGTGGGCGGGCTGGACGATCTTCGTTCGTTTTCCCGTTTCGGCAAGGTCTCCGTTTTTGCCGAGGCCTATACCTCCGAGCGTCTTCGTACCCGTTTGCCTTACTGTTTTGCCGAAAATAAATATCCGGGCGTACCTGATATCCTGTTGCAGGACATCGAGGCGGGTAAACCTTTCCATATCAACGCAACCGAAGTGACGCCCCTGCGCGTCATGCATGGTAAACTGCCTATTTTAGGTTATCGCATCGGCAAGCTGGCTTACATCACGGATATGTTGACCATGCCGGAAGCATCATACAAGCAACTGGCAGGTGTGGAACTCCTCATTCTGAATGCGTTGCGCATCAATCCGCATATCACCCATCAGAACCTCGAAGAAGCGCTGGAGGTTTCCCGCCGTATCGGCGCCCATGAAACTTATCTGATCCATATCAGTCATCAGATGGGGCTACATGCCGAGATTACAAAACGTTTACCGCCTGATGTGCATTTGGCTTATGACGGATTGGAGATTGAGCTTTAACTCCTAACGAGCGAAGCGAGTGATAACTCCTTTAACTCCTCATCTCCTTATTTTTTTATCATACATTTTATTTTCTTTGCGTTTTTTTGTTACTTTTGCCTTTGTTAGTAACAAATTGAATAATGAAACTTCGTATCACGTTTAAAACAGCCGCGACAACCCTTGTCATTCTACTATGTACGGGGATTGCTTTCTCTCTTTACTTTAGAATGAGCGCAACGGAACGTGCAGGGGATTTTGACCTTTATACGCTTGTTCCTCCCGATAGCAGGTTCATTGTCGATACGGATAATATGACCGGCCTGATGCTGCGCATTAATGACCTTAATTGCAGTAAGGACAGTCACTTCCTGTACTTTTCCGGTTTTTTCTGTCATCTGAAAGATCACATCAATGCGTTGCTTGAGCATACTCCGCATGGATTGAGCAAGCAGATGAACAAGATGCTGATCAGCCTTCACGAGCCTAACGGCGACCGGGACCAGGTGTTCTATTGCCGTTTGGGTGCAGGCGATTATGAGTTTATAGAGCAGTTCATCCGTAAATACTTTGTCAGTTCGTTCCCTTCCCGCTTTTTCGATTACCGGGGGGAAGAGATCCGCATCTATCCCATGTCCGACGATACGTTCCTGGCCTGTTACGTGACCACTGAATTTCTGGTGGTAAGTTATCAGAAAAAGCTGATCGAGCAGGTCATCGACGCCCGTCTGGCGAAAAAGTCGATCCTTTCGGACAATCATTTCTCCAGAATCAGGGCGGAGCGCCGTATGATAACCCCTGCCACTATTTATGCCTGCATGCAACCTGTGACGATGGGAAAGGACAGTGACGCGCTCCGTTATCAGTCCGATCTGGGCCACTGGACGGAATTTAATGTTAACCTCAGCAACGATGCCATCTACCTGTCCGGGATCAATTATGACGCGGACTCCTGCGCTACCTTTATCAATACCCTGCGTACGTTGAAGCCCGTGGGAGATTTTCCGGGGAGTATGTTGCCCGCTTCCGCTTTCTTCTTTTCCAAAGTCTCTATTTCCGATCTGGACAAGGTATTCGGTTTTACTTCCCGGCATACCTACACAAAAGCCACTTACTCCAACACCATTATGGTTGCGGATGAAGCCGTTCACGGATTTCTGCGGGAATATGCCGGCGATGACGTAACGACCTGCATGTTTCATCATAAAGATACTGCCGCCGGAACTCCCCATGCCGTGATGAACATTCCTCTGCGTAACCGTCAGGGAATCGGGCGGGCATTGGCTGAGTTATGTCATTCCGGTCATCCGTACAACAGCGATATATATGCTTTACCCCGTAACACCCTGTTTGCACAGTTGACGGGAATTACCGATGCTTCTCTGTCAACGTATGCCTGCGTTTATGAGAACCGTTTGCTGATCTCTCCCCACGCGGAAGATTTACAGGCTTATATCGAATTGATAGAAGGAGAGGAGCCGGTTCTGGAAGACACGCCGTATTACGGCGATATGACCTCTGCCTTGTCGCAGAACTATAAATTCATGATGATGGCCGATATGGAAGAGGCTCTCCGGCAACCGGAGAGCTACGTGCGCCTCATTCCTAATCTGTTTTTCCGTTACAGCCGTTTCTTTCGTCGCTTCATGCTCACCGTCCAGTTCACTTGTGTGGATGATGTTGTTTATCCCAATGTGATCCTGACTTATAAAGGCTGCGAAAAACATTAGCCGGAGAAAACAGGAAATCTGCGTTTCAAAAACTGCGTAACGTTTTCCCGTTTCAGGAAAGTTCCCTGTAAAAAACGTAGCGTTTTCCCGCTTCGGGAAAGTTCCCTGTAAAAAATGTAGCGTTTTCCCGCTTCGGAAAAGCTCTACGACAAAATTCTGAAACGCAGATTAACGCAGATTCCCGCAGATTAAAATTAAAAATCTGCGGGAATCTGCGTTAATCTGCGTTTCAAAAAGAAATTTGCGTTTTCCCGAACCGGAAACCGGCTTTGGCGTAACAACGCTTCAGAAATGCTTTTTAAATTGCATAAAACAAAAAATACGACCTTAAAAACAAATATTACACATTAAAGTACGAGCCCCTGCCTATATTCGTTCTATCTTAACGTTTCGTTAATTACTTATTATTATTTCTAATTTAAAACTTGCAAAGAATGTCTAAAGAAATGAAGAACATGCGCGCCATGTTGTTCCTGCTATTCGTAGCTGCAGGAATCAACTTATCTGCGCAAACGATTACCGTAACCGGTAACGTGAAAGACAACACGGGAGAGCCTGTCATCGGAGCATCCGTAGTCCAGAAAGGAACAACAGGGAACGGTAGTATTACTGATTTAGACGGTAACTATCGTTTATCCGTACCATCCAATGCTACGATCATCATCTCCTACATTGGTATGAAAACGCAGGAAATCGCAGTAAACGGGAAATCAAGAATTGACGTAACCCTAACTGACGATGCCTATGCACTCGACGAAGTTGTAGCCATCGGTTATGCTACAATGAGAAGAGGAGACTTGACCGGCGCCATATCATCGGTAAGCGCCAAGGATATCGCAGCCGTACCGGTGGCATCCGTGAGCCAGGCCCTTACCGGTAAAATGGCGGGGGTACAGGTAACGACAACCGACGGTTCGCCCGATGCGGAAATAAAGATCCGTGTGCGTGGAGGAGGTTCGATCACGCAATCCAGTGAACCCCTCTATATCGTGGACGGCTTCCCCGTAAATTCCATCAACGACATCGCAGCTAATGACATCGCCAGCATCGACGTATTGAAAGACGCCTCTTCTACGGCCATCTACGGTGCGCGCGGCGCCAACGGGGTTGTGATCGTCACGACCAAAGGCGGGCAATCCGGTAAAGTTTCCGTAAACTACAACACTTATGTCGGCTTTAAGAAAATCGCCCATACGCTGGACGTACTCGACCCTTACGACTATGCCTTATGGACGTACGAACATTCGCTTCTGAAAGATGCCGATTATTATAAAAGATATTTCGGGAATTGGGAGGATATGGATATGTATGAAGGAATGGAAGGCAACGACTGGCAAGACATCATGTTCGGCAGAGTCGCTCAAAGCACAAACCATAGCCTCAGTATCAGCGGCGGTTCGGACAAAACCAGATACATGTTCAGTTACAACCGCATTAACGACGAAGCTATCGCAAAAGGTTCGGACTTCAAACGCGATAACCTTTCATTGAAATTGCAAAACAATCCGAATGACCGTATACAACTGGATTTCCAGATGCGTTGGTCGCAGCGTAAAGTGAACGGCCCGCTTACCAACGACGGAGGCCAGGAAAAAGGCTCTACAACCGAAGGCCGCCTGAGAAATGCAGTGATCTATCCCTCCATTCCGCTTAACGCCCCCGAGTTAACAGACCCAACGGAAACCGACCCCGAATTTGGCCTGTACAGTCCAACGATCTCGCTTCGCGACAACGACCGCACCTATAAACAAGCCACGCTTAATATGGCCGGTTCGGCTTCCTGGGAATTTATCGACGGTTTCAGGCTGAAGACCGAAATGGGCGTTAACGAAGTGACCGAACGTACCGACCGTTTCTATGGGGTTTCAACATATTATGCAAGAATCAATGTTCCGGGAAACGAGAACAAAGGCAAACCCGCCATCATCTTTACCGACCGCGACCGCCGCACCATTCGCAACACCAATACGTTGTCGGTAAATTTAAAGAAATGGTTGCCGGATGGCCATAGCCTGGACGCTATCCTGGGACAGGAATACTTAATTACCGCCACACATTCCATGGAGACCGTTGTCGCAGGATTCGATCCCAGCTTTGATCTGGACATGGCCCGCCGCCTGACCACCGAAGGAAATAGCGGCGAATATGACGCAACCATTAACAACAACTTCTCTCCGGACGATAAAATGCTGTCGTTCTTCGGCCGTCTGAACTATAACTATAAAGGAAATTATCTGCTAAGCGCCACACTCCGCGCCGACGGTTCCTCCAAATTCGCCGCAGGAAACCGTTGGGGATACTTCCCTTCTGTTTCGGCGGCATGGCGTATTTCGGGTGAAAACTTTATGCAAGCGGCGGAATCCTGGCTGTACGACCTGAAGCTCCGCGCCAGTTACGGCACCGCCGGTAACAACAATATCCCTTCCGGACAAATGGCGCAAACATTCAGTCCGAGCGGTACGACCTGGGTCGGCGGATACAGTTCTTACTGGGCGCCAAGCAAGCAAATGGCCAATCCCAACCTGAAATGGGAAACCACCATTACGCGTAATATCGGCGTGGATTGGGCGCTGTTTAACGGAAGACTGGCCGGTACGGTCGAAGTGTATAAAAACAATACCCTCGATCTGCTCCTGAACTTCCCCACTGCGGGAACAGGATACGACAATCAATATCGTAACATGGGTGAAACCGAGAACAAAGGGCTTGAAATCTCTGCAAACTGGGTGATTGCCGACAAGAAAAACTGGGGCGTTACCATTGGCGGTAATATCGGCTTCAACAAGAACAGGGTGATCTCCTTGGGCGACATGGACGAAATTAAAGGAGCGACAAATTGGGCAAGCACGGAAATCGGCACCGACTTTCTGGTCGTGGAAGGCCAGCCCATTGGCGTGATGTATGGCTACCGGGCGCTTGGCCGTTATGAAGTGGACGATTTCAACTGGATGCAGAATAATGACGGAACCTGGGAGTACACCCTGAAAGACGATGTGGTAAACAGTTCGGCCGTAATAGGAACCATACGTCCCGGATCATTGAAACTGGCCGCCAAGGATGGCGGTTTAACGGTGCTCGACAACGATGAAGGCAAAGAAATCATCGGCAATGCCAACCCTAAACATACCGGCGGGGGCTTCCTCTCGGCAAGAGTTTACGGTTTCGACCTGACGGCGAATTTCAACTGGAGCTACGGAAACGACATCTATAATGCGAACAAGCTGGAATACACGGAAACCAGCAGAAACAACAACCGCAACATGATCGCCATCATGAAATGGGGCGAACGTTGGACGAACCTGGACCTGAATACCGGCGAATTGATTACCGATCCGGCCCAACTGACCGCCGCCAATGCCACAACAACGATGTGGAGCCCGTATACGCGCAAGCACCAGCTTACCGACTGGGCGGTGGAAGACGGTTCGTTCCTGCGCCTGAATACGCTGACCCTGGGATATACATTCCCTAAAAACCTGCTCCGGAAAGTGAAGATCGAAAACCTTCGCATCTATGTGACCGGATACAATATCGCCCTGTGGACCAACTATTCCGGCTTCGACCCCGAAGTAGACACCCGCCGCAACCTGCCTTACACGCCCGGCGTGGATTATTCGGCCTATCCGCGGAGCAGGCAACTGGTATATGGCCTCAACTTAACTTTCTAATTTAAAATGAATATCAACATGAAAGAGAATATAAAAATACTGGCGCTCGCATTATGTTCGGCGCTGTGCGTTTCCTGCGATGATCTGCTGGATGCGCCGACCAAATCCACGATGGACGAATCGGTCATCTTTTCCACACCGGCTTATGCGAAAAATGCGATTGCGGGGATTATCCACTCCATGGGTGAAACAAACTCCTATCGCGGACGCTACTTCACGCATTACGGCCTGAACACCGACGTCGAAGTAAGAAACCTGGGAGCCGCCCTGGTTGACGCGGAAACCGACAACGAACGTCTGGCCAATTACACCCCCAACCCGTCAAACAGCAACATGAATACGGGCAACGACACCTACATCAAAAACTATGAAGGCATCGAACGCGCCAACTTAGCCATTCGCGGATTGCGCGCTTTCGCCGACCTGACCAACTGGGAACTCCGTCAGATACTGGGCGAACTGCTCACGATCCGCGCCGTGCTCTATGTCGACTTGCTCAAAGCCTGGGGTAACGTGCCCGCCCGTTTCGAGCCGATCAACTCGGAAAACATTTATCTGCCGCGCGCCGACCGGGATGAGATACTCAAACAACTCTTGGCCGACCTTGAGGAAGCGGCCGGAATGGTGGGATGGCCCAATGAAAACAGCTACACGGTTACCAACGAACATATTAACAAGGCTTTCGTAAAGGGTTTGCGTTCGCGCGTAGCGTTGATGGCCGGCGGATATTCGTTGCATGTGGGCGAATCGGCCCTGCGTCTGAGCAACGATCCCGACCTGGCGCCGGACAAGATGTATCAGATCGTTAAAGACGAATGTCTGGAGGTGATTGGCAGCGGCATGGCCCGTTTGCAGCCGAAAGGCGATTACAGCAGCAGCTATGAGGCATGGATCCGCGCCATACACTCCGAAAAACACGTGGCGGGAGACGAAGCTCTCTGGGAGATTCCCTTCAGTACCGAACGCGGACGGGTGATTTACACCTGGGGCATCAACCACACGAACGCCGACAAGTTCACGCAACAAACGTCGGGAGGGAACATCCGTCCGAATCCGGTGTTATATTACAAATATAACCGGAACGATGTCCGCCGCAACCTGACCTGCGTTCCTTATCAATGGACATCGGACGCGGCGGGAGCGGACGCCACGCCCAGACAGGTGATCACAAACCTGAACGACTGGCGTTTCGGCAAGCACCGCTTCGAATGGCTTTCCCGCCGTGTGACAAACACGAATGACGACGGGTTGAATTTCCTCTACATGCGTTATTCCAACGTGTTGCTCATGGCGGCCGAAGCCATCAATGAACTGGATGGTCCCGGCAACGCCGCGCCTTATCTGAAAGAGGTGAAAGACCGCGCCTATCCGGATAATCCGGAAATCGTAACGACCGAAATGAGTCAGGCCACGGCAAGCAAAGAGGCTTTTTTCAAGGCCATCGTGGACGAACGCGCCAAGGAGTTGGCAGGCGAAATGTACCGTAAGGAAGACCTGATCCGCTGGAACATGCTGAAGGACAAACTGGATGAGAATATCGCCGATCTTCAGAAGCTGCACAACAGGGAAACCCCTTATAACAATGTAAACGCGAAGGTATATTGGAAAACAGGCCCGGAAACGGCAGACGGCACGACCCTGATCTTCTACGGACTTGAACCCGGCGAAACGGAAACGGCTCCCGGCCCGGGCTATACGGAAGTAAGCTGGAACCTGACGTCGGACACGGACGCCCGCAAGTATTGGGAGCGCATCTACGCCGCCGATCCGAACCTGCGCCCCTACTGGCCTGTGTGGCAAAACATACTGGACGCCTCTAACGGTAAGATCGTTAACGACCCCATATTTCAATAATCCATAGAATAACGCATAAAGAAAAGATATGAAAACAATACAAAGAACCCTATATCTCATGGCCTTCACAGCGGTATCCGCTGCTTGTAGCGACCCAATGGACGAAATCACAGACGTGAAATACTGGCGCGCTTTCTCTCCCATCGAGCTGAACGTGGAGCCGGGCAGTTTTGACCAGGCAACCGTGACATGGAAATCAACAGACGGCGCGCGCCTGTATGACGTAAAGCTCAGTCAGGGCGACAGCCTGGAGTTTACCAATATCGTAAAGACCTGGGAGGAAACAGAACTCACAAGGCTATCACTGACCGGCCTCTGGGGGCAGAGCCAATACAGCATTGCCGTCAGGGCCAAAGCGTTCAACGAAGGCCAGGAAGATTCGCAATGGACGGCCGTCGAGTTTAAAACAAGCGCCGAGCAGATTTTCAAAGCCGTGAAAGAGGTTGAGGTGAAAGCCACAAGCATGATTGTACGCTTCGTGTTGCCGCACGGACAGATCACAAGACTCGCCTTAGACCCTCCCGCACAGGGTGGAGAAAGCGTGCCGTTGAGCGCCGGAGACATCGAAGCGGGTTATAAAGAGATCACCGGCCTGACTCCGGACACCGGTTACAAAATCTCCATATTCAACGAAGACCAGAAGCGCGGCGAAGTTTCGGCCGTCACACAATGGAAGCCGGCCGGTTCGGAAGGAAATGTCGTCATGGTCAATCCCGGCGACGACCTGGCAACCATCTGCGGCGATGACGCCAACATCGGTAAGATCATTTATCTGCCCGACGGCTACACCTTTACCACGAACGTCAATCCGGGCATCGTTTTTGCCGGTGATATGACCGTCTACGGCGATCCGGACGCCATTGTCAAGCCGAAACTGACAAGCACCGGCACCGGTGGCGGAACAAGGCTGTTCACCTGGAGATATAAATGTAACATCGATAAACTCGAGTTTGTCAATATCGTATTCCAGGGTTCGGGAAAATCAGCGAACGGAGCTCTTGTTTTCGGCAGCGCAGGCGGGTCGTCCGGCACGGATGATGTGGATGTATTGAATACCGTCCGGTTTGAGAGATGCGACATCCTCGACTGGGGACGCTGTTTCTACCGCGCCCAGGGAACTTACAACAACCCCATCGGCCTGGTCTGGCTCAACAACTGCTATGCCGGAAACGTCGGCGCTTACGGCGGCCAGAACGGCAACTACGCCTTCTTCACGATGAACGTAGGAGGCGGAGGCATCGACAACATCCGGGTCACCAACAGTACATTCAGAACGGTGTATCACAGCTTCGTGAACGCTCCGCTGACCAGCGGCAACGCTCCCTGCAAAAAGGTAACCATCGAAAACTGTACGTTCAACGACTTCATTACCGGCCCGACGGCAACCACCAGCCGTATCTTTATTGATGGAAACAACAATACGGAGATTTCCATTGATATTAAAAATACGATCTTAGGGCAGTCCGGCCCGAAGTCTTCGGGATTTCGTTACGGCGAAGGAGGTGCGATCGCGGTATCGAACACCTTCACCACATCCGATTATGTGAACGAAAACACAGCGCAACTGTTACCCAGCTTAACCGGATCGGGGATAGCGTCTACTTCATTGTTCAGGAGTCCGGAAGCCGGTGACTTTACCATCGTCAATGCCGGTTTCGCAGGCGGAAATACGTCCGGCGACCCCCGTTGGAGGTAAGATCTGAAGCTATAAGAAGATTGAAACGCGGATTAACGCAGATTCACGCAGATATACGTCTAAACGCTGCATGAATCTGCGTTTATCTTTTCGGGAATTTCAATCGTAAAATGCTTTTTAGAGCTTTCCGCGGCGCGGAGAACGCCAACAGTCGACTGTTTTCACTTTTCCACGTTGTGGAAAAGTTAAAGAGCCGACCCGTGTATATATTCAGACACGGATTTCACGGATCACACGGATTTTAAAACACAGATTATAAAGTAACCTGAGTTCGGGATAAGCAATTACAATTTACAATTTGAAACGCATATTCACGCAAAGAAATTGAAACGCAGATTTACGCAGATTATAATTATAGAATTAAAAATCCGTGGAATCCGTGAAATCCGTGTCTAAAAGAATCTCTGACACGGATTGCACGGATGACACGGATTTCAATTTTCAATTTACTAAGCGTTCGGGTCGATGTACGTTCCGCCGTTCGGTGGGTCGGCAGGCCCGGTGCTGGGGGTTTCCGGCGATTGCCCGATGGTGATGACCGTTTCTGTGCTACGTGGCTTTTTCAGCAAATTCTTTGCGTCACTGTATTGCGTGGTCACGGTCAGCGTGTATTCACCGTCCGGCAGGTTGGGCGGAAGCAGGATGACGAGCTGCGTGGGGTTGTTGATGGCCAGCATGTCGGGCAGGATACGGGTCACTTCTCCCGATGAGGTGTTGGTCAGGGTGATGCCCACCGATTCGTCGTCGCCCGCTATTTTGAGCAGCCGTCCGTGCAGGATGTAGTTGCGTCCGGCGGTGGCCGTTCCGTCGGTAGCGCGGGTCACGATGTCTTCTCCGCCGATGATGTACATCACGTCGCCTTTCTCGCCCAGGATGTGGATAGAGGTCTCGGCGATGGCTTCGCGCAGGTCTTTATCCTGAATGAAGTTGACGTGGATCGAGTTCTTCTTCGGGTTCCACTGTCCGTTCTCAACGGCGCCGCGGAACTGGGGCACGGCGCGAAACAGCCCGGTGTTGACCGAGTAGCCGCTCAGGACCAGGTCGGACACGACGCGGTTATGGAGGCTCACGACATGTTCGATGGTTTCTTCACGAAGACCTGTGTCTTCTTTTCTCATCTGGCTGATCACATCCTCCCGCGTGAGGTTTCCCGCCGATTC
>JAIRNG010000070.1 GCA_031258135.1 Mediterranea sp. (in: CFB group bacteria) | reverse complement strand
GGTTTCTACCTGGGCGGCATCGGTGGGCCGGCCGCCATTCTGGCGCAGGATAACATCCGGAAGGTAGAATGTCTGGAATATCCTGAACTGGGGATGGAGGCCATCTGGAAAATAGAGGTGACGGACTTCCCCGCGTTTATTCTTGTAGATGATAAGGGCAATGACTTCTTCAGGCAGATAAAACCGTATTGATTCAATTTGGAAACATAAGTTCCTTACGGCTTCGTAGGGAAGACTGACTGTGTCCCCACTTTCAGGGTACTGTAAGCCTACTTTCAGGGTACTGTAAGCCCACTTTCATCGGCCCTGAAAGTGGGCTTACAGTACCCTGAAAGTAGGGACACAGTACGAGTGTCGTATCCTTAAGTACCCCAACCGCCATGAAACAACGTACCCTGCCGGAAGCAAAGGCCTGCCCTGCCGCTTCATAATCCCGGAAATGATCCGGTTGCCGGGCGTGACACGCATACATTCCGGTTCACCCGGCGCGTTCCGGCAAGATACAATAAGTATTCCGTGCCATAGACGAGAAAGTCCGTAAATACACCCCGGAGAATACGCCTCAGGCTTACTGTACACATCATGATTAGTCGGTCGCCGGATGTTGCAGATACCATATCGTATGTATGAAGATAACAATAAGTAACCATATCGTATATAGTAAGATATGTATCTTGCTGATAAATAAGACCTTATGATATGTTGTATATCATGTTTTAAACCCTTTTTTTTCCAGAAACTCTCTTTATATTTGCAGCGTTTAACGATTAGGATTATGCAGAACATACCGGATAAAATGCCGTTGGCAAACAACCATATCTCTGTTGACTGTGTGGTGTTTGGCTTTGATAGCGGGCAACTGAAAGTGTTATTGATTAAACGGGTAGGCGAGGACGAAGGAGAGGTCTTTCATGACATGAAACTGCCGGGCAGTCTTATCTATATGGATGAAGACCCGGATGATGCCGCACAACGTGTTCTGAAGGAACTTACCGGAGTCAGGAATATCCGCTTGATGCAGTTCAAGGCTTTTGGCTCGAAGAACAGGACGAGCAATCCTAAAGATGTACGTTGGCTGGAACGTGCGATGGAGTCCAGGGTTGAACGTATTGTCACCATTGCGTATGTGTCCATGGTAAAAATAGACCGGGCGTTAAGTCAGTCTTTACTGGATAAGTATCAGGCTTGTTGGGTGCCTGTGGGGGATGTGAAAACGCTGGCCTTTGACCATAATCTGATCATTAAGGAGGCTTTGGCGTATATGCGCCGGTTTGTGGAATTTGATCCTTCGATGCTGTTCGGGCTATTGCCCCGCAAGTTTACGGCATTGCAACTGCGGGTATTGTTCGAATTGGTTTATGATAAACAGTTTGATGTACGCAATTTCCATAGAAAGATAGCTGTCATGGAATACGTCGTTCCGCTGGAGGAACGGCAGAAAGGGGTGCCCCATCGTGCAGCCCGGTATTATAAGTTCGATAAAAAGACCTGTAATAAACTGAGAAAATAAAGAGAACCCAAAACTCAACGATATGTTTCTGTTAGGATATGATATAGGAAGCTCGTCAGTGAAAGCGAGCTTGGTGAACGCCGGGACCGGCAAAAGTGTTTCTTCCGCCTTTTTCCCCAAAACGGAAGCTGATATTATGGCTGTTCGGCCGGGTTGGGCGGAACAGGACCCTGAAAGCTGGTGGGAATATCTCAAGCGTTCCACGCAGGCGGTGTTGGAAGAATCCGGAGTAAGCCCGGCTGAAATCAAAGCCATTGGTATTTCTTATCAGATGCACGGACTTGTTTGTGTGGATAAGGAGCGGAACGTCCTTCGTCCGGCCATCATCTGGTGTGACTCCCGTGCTGTTCCTTACGGACAGAGAGCGTTTGAAGCGTTGGGAGAAGAGAGATGCCTGTCTCATCTGCTGAATTCCCCGGGAAACTTCACAGCGTCAAAGTTAGCGTGGATAAAGGAGAATGAACCGGCTGTCTATGAGAAGATACATAAGATCATGCTTCCCGGTGATTATATCGCCATGCGGTTAAGCGGTGAGATCTGCACCACGGTTCCGGGACTTTCGGAAGGGATATTCTGGGATTTCAAGGAAAGCCGGGTGGCCGGTTTTCTAATGAAGCATTACGGATTTGACCATTCGCTTATCGCTGATATAAAACCCACTTTCTCGGAACAGGGGACTGTGAATGCTGTCGCTGCCCGTGAATTGGGACTGAAGAAGGGTACGCCTATTACTTATCGCGCCGGCGACCAGCCGAATAACGCGCTTTCCCTGAATGTGTTCAATCCGGGAGAGATTGCCTCCACGGCAGGTACATCGGGAGTGGTTTATGGTGTGAACGGAGAGGTGAACTATGATCCCCAGTCACGTGTCAATACGTTTGCGCATGTGAATCATACGGCAGAACAGGCCCGTCTGGGAATATTACTTTGTATTAACGGTACGGGTATACTCAATTCGTGGGTGAAAAAGCATATCGCTCCGGAAGGAATTTCATATAACGAGATGAATGTATTGGCTTCCGGGGCGCCTGTCGGAAGTTCGGGAATCAGTATTTTACCCTTCGGTAACGGCGCGGAGCGCATGTTGAACAATAAAAAGGCCGGATGCAGCATCCATGGCGTCGATTTCAACACACACGGTAAGCATCATATTATCCGTGCAGCCCAGGAAGGTATTGTGTTCTCTTTCAAATACGGGATCGATATTATGGAACAGATGGGCGTTCCGGTGAAGAAGATACACGCCGGGCATGCCAATATGTTCCTGAGCCCGGTTTTCCGGGATACGTTGGCGGGAGTGACCGGCGCCGTCATCGAGTTATATGATACGGACGGCTCTGTTGGCGCCGCCAAGGGAGCAGGTCTCGGCGCAGGTATTTATAAAGATAACAAGGAGGCTTTCGCAACGCTGGAGAAGCTGGATGTTATTGAACCCGACCCGACGCGGGCGCAGGAATATGCCGACGCCTACGCCAGGTGGAAACATTGTATGTAGAACTAAATAAATTGTATAACCCGTGAATAATAAATGTTATGATATTCACACTAATCCCATTCGTTTTATGGCAGAAAGAGAGTTTTTTCCCGGTGTAGGGAAAATTAAGTTTGAAGGAAAAGAAAGTAAGAACCCGATGGCTTTCCGTTATTATGATCCCGAAAAGGAGATCATGGGAAAGAAAATGAAAGACTGGTTGAAGTTCTCTATGGCATGGTGGCATACGCTTTGCGCTGAAGGGGGCGACCCGTTTGGCGGCGGAACCAGATCTTTCCCATGGAAGACCAGCCCGGACAGGATGCAGGCTGCTAAAGACAAGATGGATGCAGGCTTTGAGTTTATGCAAAAGACCGGCATCGGATACTATTGCTTCCATGATGTGGATCTGGTGGACGAAGCTGATTCCATCGAACAGTATGAAGCCGACCTGAAAGAGATCGTTGCTTATGCAAAACAGAAACAGGCGGAGACCGGCATTAAACTGCTGTGGGGTACTGCCAATGTATTTAGTCATAAACGTTACATGAACGGTGCGGCAACCAATCCGGACTTTGATGTGGTGGCCCGCGCCGCCGTTCAGATCAGGAATGCGATTGATGCAACGATTGAACTGGGCGGGTCAAACTATGTGTTCTGGGGTGGACGTGAAGGTTACATGTCATTGCTGAATACAGACCAGAAACGCGAGAAAGACCACTTGGCGCAACTGTTGAAAGCCGCCCGTGATTATGCACGTGCACGTGGATTTAAAGGTACGTTCCTCATTGAGCCTAAACCCATGGAGCCAACAAAGCATCAGTATGATGCGGACACCGAAACCGTGATCGGTTTCCTGAAAGCGCACGGCCTGGATAAAGACTTTAAAGTAAATATCGAAGTGAACCATGCCACACTGGCCGGACATACGTTTGAACACGAGTTGGCTGTGGCGGTCGATAACGGCATGTTGGGATCGATCGATGCAAACCGTGGCGACTATCAGAACGGATGGGATACCGACCAGTTCCCGATCGATCAGTTCGAACTCGTTCAGGCCATGATACAGATCATCCGCAACGGCGGACTGGGGAACGGCGGCACTAACTTCGACGCTAAGACCCGTCGTAGCTCTACCGATCCGGAAGATATCTTCATCGCTCATATCGCTGCAATGGATGTAATGGCGCGTGCGTTGGAAAATGCCGCTACATTCCTGGCGGAATCTCCGTATAAGAAAATGCTTGCAGAGCGCTATGCTTCGTTCGATTCGGGTAAGGGTGCAGCGTTTGAAGCCGGTAAACTGACGCTTGAAGACCTTGTTGCATACGCAAAAGCAAATGGCGAGCCCAGGCAAATCAGCGGTAAGCAGGAACTGTATGAAGCGCTGCTGAATATGTATATTTAAGAAGTAACTGCGATTTACTGACCTGATAAATACTTCTGCATGAAAACAAGTACCCTTTATCTTTATTGTATTACGGCTGTAACGGTGATTGGCGGTTTGCTTTTCGGTTACGATACGGCTGTGATTTCCGGCGCCGAACAAGGACTTGAGGCTTTCTTCCGTTCGGCTTCCGATTTTGACTATACGAAAGCCCTGCATGGTATCACGGCATCCAGCGCATTGATTGGTTGTGTTTTGGGTGGTGCCCTTTCCGGTATATCGGCTTCCCGCCTTGGACGCAGAAACTCTCTCCGGCTGGCGGCTTTGCTTTTCTTTCTTTCCGCATTAGGATCGTATAATCCGGAGTTTCTGTTCTTTGAATACGGAAAGCCCGACGCCGGACTGTTAGTCGCTTTTAATTTATATCGTATTCTGGGAGGTGTTGGTGTAGGACTGGCATCTGCAATTTGTCCGATGTATATTGCCGAGGTAGCGCCGGCGCATCTGCGCGGCCGTTTGGTGTCGTGTAACCAGTTCGCGATTATCTTTGGTATGCTGGTCGTTTACTTTGTGAATTATTTGATCCGCAATCATCTTCCTGCAGCTGAGGCCATGGTTACTGTGGGTTGGCGTCGTATGTTCGTGAGTGAGGCATTCCCTGCGGCTTTGTTTGGCGTATTGCTCTTCTTCGTTCCGAAGACTCCGCGTTATCTGGTGTTGAGTGGGTTTCCCGATGAGGCTTTGAATGTGCTGGGGCGTATCAATGGGAAATTACAGGCGGCTACCATTCTGGAAGAGATCAAGGCTACCGTTAAAGAGAAGAGCGAGAGACTGTTGACTTATGGCGCCGGCGTCATTATCATTGGTATTTTATTGTCCATATTCCAGCAGGCTGTGGGTATTAACGTTGTGCTTTATTATGCTCCCCGTATATTCGAAACGATGGGAGCTACCGGTGATGTTTCGATGGTTCAGACCGTGGTGATGGGTGTCGTGAATATCATATTTACGGTAGTGGCGATTCTGACGGTCGACAGATTCGGTCGTAAACCCCTGTTGATTATTGGTTCTATCGGTATGATGACGGGTATGGCTGCATTAAGCATTCTTTCGTTTATGGATGTGATCGGCCTGGCCGCCCTTATCTTTATTATTATCTATACGGCATCGTTTATGATGAGTTGGGGGCCTATCTGCTGGGTGCTTATTTCCGAGATTTTCCCGAACACCATTCGTGGAAAAGCCGTAGCTATTGCCGTAGCCGCTCAGTGGATTGCAAACTTCCTGGTATCCAGTACCTTCCCGTCCCTGTCCGGATGGAGTATTGGCGGAACATACCTGATTTATGCCGTGTTTGCGTTATTGTCCGCCTTGTTCGTCTGGAAATTTGTTCCTGAAACAAAAGGAAAAACGCTTGAGGATATGAGCCGGTTGTGGAAAAGGAACGGATAAGTGATCAGGAGTCGGGAGTCAGGAGTTAGCGCTTCGCGCAGGAGTTAAAGGGGTTATCTGAAAAGGACACGGATTTCCAGGATACCACCAAATTTTATTTCTCTTTTTTATCTATTATTTAATCTAAAGAATTCCTCGGGGCTTTGCCCCGGGTTCAAAGTGTAATTTTAAAGAAAATGTTTATATTTGTAGATATGGAAGATGATCATATTTACAAGCGGCATAACAAGACGCTCTTACTCTATCATATTGTTTTTCCAATCAAATATCGTCGTAATGTAATTACCGATGCCATTGGTAACTCTTTGAAAGATATTTGTTTGGAGATATCCGAACGTTTCGAGATTGTTTTTCTTGAAATAGGTTATGAGAGCGATCATGTTCATTTTCTGTTTCAAAGCGTTCCTTCTCTTTCTGTTTCTGAAATTGTGATGAAGCTAAAAAGTATAACCGCCCAACAGTTTTTTTCTATTTACCCTTCAATAAAGAAGCAACTGTGGGGCGGTAGTTTCTGGACAATCGGCTATTATGCGAATACAGTAGGTTTTTATGGTAGTAGGGATGTAATAAAGAAATACGTT
>JAIRNG010000066.1 GCA_031258135.1 Mediterranea sp. (in: CFB group bacteria) | reverse complement strand
AAGCTGGATGAGATCAAGAGGATAATAAAAAGGTAAATAAGGACAGGGATTAAACAGCGTAATTTTTATTCTTTTTATTTGTGGTGATTCAATAAATTCAATACTTTTGTATTGACATAAAAAATAAGGCGTTGGCTTTATTCTGTTAAAGAGAAATCTAGTAAGTTTCAAGAAGTAGGACAGAATAAGAAGTTGACGCTCATGCCGTAGGCGTGAGGGTTATTCTTATCTATTCTACTAAGGTTTACTAGAGCCTCTCTTTGATAAATAAGGTTATAACCTCACGCTTTTTTTATAAACAGCTACTTTGGGGTTAGGTGGTCTAATATCATTCGTTATGAAACAAATTGTTATTTTATTCTGTTTGTTGTTCTTTTCTGCTTTTTGCTATGCTCAGAATTATAATGCTGACGTAGTTTATTTAAAGAATGGAAGTGTTATTCGGGGAATTATTATTGAACAAGTACCCAATCAATCTCTAAGGATCAAGACCGTAGACGGTAGTGTTTTCGCGTATAATGTTTCTGAAGTGGAGAAAATTACCAAAGAAGAACTTGCGATTAGCTCTGCAGCAAAAAGGGTCTATGGTAATGGCGGCAAATCATTGAAAGGCTATAAAAGCTTCGTTGATGTAGGATATACTTTTGCTAAAGATGAATCTGGAGGAGACGCTGAACGTATTGAAGTAAGTACTAGTTCCGGTTATCAATTTGATGATTATCTCTTTGTGGGTGGTGGCGTCGCTTTTCATTATTATCATGAAACTAATGATTTCTATACAGTACCTATATTTGCTAATTTTAGAGCTAATTTTGTGGTCGACAAGATAATTCCGTTTGTTGATTTCAGAGCTGGTTATTCTATCGGTAAAAAAGAAGATTATATCAATTTAAGCGGTTTTTATGCTTATGCCGGCGTTGGCGTTGGTTTTCAGATATCAGAAAAAATGGCTTTAAATTTCGCGCTGGGCTATTCGTATCAGAAATATGAGTATTATTATCACGGGTGGAATAAGAGCGATGTGAGTGGTTTAAATGTTAAGTTTGGTTTTGAGTTCTAATTGATCCGTAGCCATAGTATAAAGAATAGCAGAGAGTTCTTACGAAAATTCTTTGCTATTCTTTTTTTATTCTGATAGGCTGGGAAGTTTATTTTGGATTTGTTTCCTTCGGCTTCTTCCCGTAAAGCAGGCTTATCAGGCCGACGATGGCAATGGGGATACTCAGTAATTGTCCCATATTGAAAAGCATATCGTTTTCAAACTCCACCTGGTTTTCTTTGAGGAATTCGATGAAGAAACGGAAGGTGAATATATACGTCAGGCAAAGGCCGAAAAAGAATCCGCGGTGTACTTTCTCCCTGTAATTCCTGTATAGAAAGATCATGATCAGGAAGAGGATGAAGTAGGCTATCGCTTCATAAAGTTGCGCCGGGTGTCGGGCGACGTTGTCTACGCTTTCGAATACAAACGCCCAGGGCAGATTGGAGGGATGCCCGATGATTTCCGAGTTCATCAGATTGGCCAGCCGGATGAAACAGGCTGTGATGGGAGTAGCCACAGCAATCATATCCAGGACATCCATAACGTTCATCTTCACTTTCCGGGCATAAAACAGGAGGGCGATGGCTAAACCTATCGTACCTCCATGGCTGGCCAATCCGGCGTAACCGGTGAACTTCCAGCTTCCGTCCGGAAGAAACTGGATGGGGAGGATCATTTCCGTGAAGCTGCCAACGCTGCTCAGGTAATATTCCTTTTCATAGAACAGGCAATGGCCCAGGCGCGCTCCGATAAGGATGCCGAGAAAGCAGTAATAGAAGAGCGGCTCGAACTTCTTGTCTTCTATCTTCTTGTCTTTGTACTGGCGGCGTACAACGGAACAGGCCAGGGCGATGCCGATGACCCAGAATAATCCGTAATATCTGACGGAGATGCCGAAAAGACGGATAAATTCCGTATCGGGATTCCAGTGTATGGATAATAAAAGCTCGTTCATATCATTGATAGTTGGTGTTACACATTGAAACGGAAGTGCATGATGTCTCCGTCCCGTACTACGTATTCTTTTCCTTCAACGCCCATTTTTCCGGCCTCTTTCACGGCGGCTTCAGAGCCGTACCGGATGAAATCGTCGTATTTGATGACTTCGGCGCGGATGAATCCTTTTTCAAAGTCCGTATGGATCACTCCGGCGCATTGCGGGGCTTTACTGCCTTTCAGGTAAGTCCATGCACGGACTTCCTGCTCTCCGGCTGTGAGGAATGTTTCCAGGTTCAACAGTTTATAGGCCGCCTTGATCAGGCGGGTTACTCCCGATTCTTCCAGGCCTGTTTCCCGGAGGAACATCCGGCGGTCCTCGTAAGTCTCCAGTTCGGCTATTTCGGATTCGGTTTTTGCGGCTACGATCAGGATTTCCGCCTGCTCGTCTTTTGTCGCTTCACGGATTCGGTCGACGTATTCGTTTCCGCTTACGGCGCTGGCTTCATCCACATTGCAAATGTACATCACCGGTTTGCTTGTAAGAAGAAACAGCTCTTTGGCGGTTTTCTGTTCGTCTTTGGTTTCAAACGCAACGGTACGCGCCGGTTTGCCTTGCTCGAGCGCTTCTTTGAGACGTACAAGTATGTCATACGTTTGCCTGGCGTTTTTATCTCCACCGGTCTGGGCCTGTTTCTGTACCCGTTGAATGCGGTTTTCGATGGTATCGAGGTCTTTCAACTGCAGTTCATAGTCGATGATTTCCTTGTCGCGGACAGGGTTTACGCTTCCGTCCACATGTGTTACGTTTTCATCGTCAAAGCAACGGAGAACATGCAGGATCGCATCTGTTTCACGGATATTGGCGAGGAATTTGTTTCCTAAACCTTCACCCTTGCCGGCGCCTTTTACCAGTCCGGCGATATCTACAATCTCTACCGTTGTAGGAACTATTTTTTGCGGGTGAACCAGCTCGGCCAGTTTATTTAAACGTTCGTCGGGTACGGTGATTACTCCGACGTTCGGTTCGATTGTGCAGAAAGGAAAATTCGCCGCCTGCGCTTTGGCATTCGATAAACAATTGAAAAGGGTCGACTTGCCCACGTTCGGCAATCCGACAATACCACACTGTAAAGCCATTAATCTGTTTGCGTTTAAAAATTATCCGTTATTAATGGTTGCAAATATAACTATTCTTTTCTAAAGAGTAAAATCATATTGCAGGTAGCTTTTTGGATTTTGCAGGCAGCTTTTCTCCAAAATAACCTACCTTTGCTTCATGTTTTACCGGCGAAAGATAATATTAGCATTTTTGCAAGCATTTGATAATAAATTGGACAAAATGCACTTGCTGAAATTATTGTTTGTTTTTACTCAGAAGCAAACAACGAAAGTCTATGATTTTATACCCTATCAATACGGCTGTTTTTCCTACTCCGTTTATGCCGACATAAATGCAATGGTGCAAAAAAATATCCTGGATGAGAATAAGGATACCGTTCTTTTGATTGATAAAACAAATTATTACAGCCAATTGCGTCAGGACGACAAGTGTTATTTGCAGCAGATACAATCGCAATTCGGCTCCATGTCCAACAATGATCTGGTGCGATATACCTATGTTAATTATCCGTATTGGGCTACAAAAAGTACGATTGCAAGTAAAATATTGTCGCCTGATGAATATGAGAAAGTATTGCAAAGCAAGCCGAAATGCGATAAAACCATTTTATATACAATAGGTTACGAGGGAATTTCATTGGAAGAATATCTTAACAGGCTGATAAAAAACGATGTGAAAGTTTTGGTAGACGTCCGGCGTAATCCTTTGAGTATGAAATATGGATTTAGCAAAAGTCAGTTGTTGCGTTATTGCGGAAATGCGGGTATCGAATATGTCCATTATCCCGAAGTCGGGATTGAATCGGAACAAAGGCAGGAGCTGAACACCCAAGCGGATTACGATAAACTGTTTGAAGGGTACAAAAAAAATAATTTATCCCAAACAGTTACTACTCAAAATCGTATTTTATCGTTATTGAAACAGAAAGAACGTATTGCCTTAACCTGCTTTGAAGCAAATATTAACCAGTGCCATCGCAAACATTTAGCGGAAACGATAGCCTGTCTGCCCGGATTTGATTATGAAATAATACATATTTGAACGATGGCGAAAACGAAAGACCTGTATTTCTTTCTCGGAACGGCGCAAGTACATCATTTTGTATCTAAGAATCCATTTATGATTATCGGAGTGTTTTATCCCAAAAAGGAATTGCAAGGCAGTTTGTTTTAGTGGGATTGTTTCTATATCGTTACCCATTTATACTTTCCCTGTGGGTAAAAAATTGTTTTTAGGGGATTGTCTGGAGCTTTTTATATACTTTTGTATAACGAAAAGGTATCCGATCATGAATAAAGAACCCGGAAAAGCCATATTACCGTTCAAAGTGGAGCATTTGTTGAGATTCATTATGGAAAAGAAAAAGATGACCTCAACCGATGCATTATATTACCTTTATTCTTTCTTGCTCTTTAACAGAACAGGAAAGCAGGTCAAATAGCTTTGTTTTCAAGAACCGTTTCATAGGCAATCCGGGCTTACCAAATTGAATTGTTCCTGATTTTCACTTCTATACTTTTTGTTATCCCAATTTCATCAACAAAATACTTATCATGGGAAATAACGAGGATAGTTCCCTGGTAATTTTTGATGGTATTGGTAATTATGGAAAGGCTTGATATATCAAGATTGTTGGTCGGTTCATCAAGAATAAACATATCAGGGATATGATTGGAAATCATCAGGCAGCATAAATAAAGCCTCATGCTTTCTCCCCCGCTTAATGTTTGACAATTTTTATCCCATGTTTTTTGGGGGAATAAAGCCCTGTTCAGTCTTAATCGTATTTCATGCTCTTGTAAGTTATTGAAATTGTATTCATGAGCCAGTTCAAGAACTGTAACATCTTTATCCACCTCACTATATTGCTGGTCGAGATAGATGTATGAAAAATCTGCGCTCTTAATTGTTCCCTTTGCTGGATGCAACTTGCCTGTAAGCAATTTTATCAGTGTAGTTTTTCCTGCTCCGTTATTGCCTGTTATGTGAATACGCTCTCCGCTTCGTACTTCTATATTGAGTGGGGTTTCCCAAATTAGTTTTGTGTCAGCGTATTCAAAATTCACATTGACGGCTTCAACCAATAATTTTCCTTTATGCAGTTGTGTATTTTTAAAGTCAATTTTAAGTTCGCTGTTTACTTGTTGTTTTTGTCGTAAATCGGTGAGTTTTTGTTGGCTACCGTCTATAATGGCAATGTGTTTTTCTTTTAATTTAGCCGAACTGTTTTCGGCTAAATTGCCACGGGCATTTATTACGATTCTGGCAACACCTCCTTTTTGTTTATTGCGTTCACCTTGTGATGTACGCCTATCTTGACGTTCACGAACCTTTTGCGCGTTCTTACGGGCTAAACGCAGGCTTGCTTCTTCGGAGTTTATCAGGTGTGCTAATGCTTGTTCTTCAATTTCTTTCTGTTCCTTGTAGAAAAAATAATTTCCACCATAAACCCTGATGCCTTTTTCTGTTAGTTCGTATGTCGTATTTAGCAAGTTCAATAGGGTTATATCGTGGCTTACGACTACGATTGTGGCTTTGCAATTAACAATATAGTCGTATAATTTTCCTCTACTCGTATGATCTAAATGATTGGTTGGTTCATCAAGTAGAATAATATCGGGCTTGTGAATCAATAAACCTGCAAGAAATATTTTACTTTTTTCTCCACCACTCAATGAATCTATGGGAGATGCCAGCCCGATATCTACCAATCCCCAAAAGTCAAGGGCAGACCTACAACGAGATTCAATATCCCAATCATCTTCCAATAAATCATAATAAACATAATCACCACTACCATTATTAATAGCATGCAAAGCATTTATTTTTTCGTCAATGCCAAGAGCTTCGGATATACTTTGCCCTGTTATGCCTATTTGTTGCGGGATATAATATGGTTGCGAGGAGCATTGAATAGCTCCGGAAGAGGGCATAAGTTCCCCTGCCAGCAACCTTAACAGAGTTGATTTACCCGTTCCGTTGTTGCCAATAATGGATACTTTTCCGTTTGATGAAACAGAAAAACTAATATGCTCTAATAATGCTTGCTGATAGGAATAGTGATAGGAAACATCACTAATGACAATACTCATTTTGTACAATTAATAGCGGTCTTACGTAAAGACCAATTAAACCGAAATCTATTTTAAAATCTCATGGTGTCGGTTTAATGAAACCAACTATTAATTGTTCACTTTCATTGGAGTATTTTTAAATTCGGGGCAAAGGTATAAAATATAGTTAACCTGAACAGAATATTTTTCATGTTTTTTTGAATGACATTCATCCCGTACTGCGCAAATACAAACAGCGGGCAAATGCCCAAGAGGGACAAAACGGCAATTGATTTATAATTTAAAGAGCCACCCTGACGGAGATTGCCATTACGCGCGACTGATAGCCGCGAAAAAACACATTCATCCGTTTCCCACCCGTAGAGATTCGTTTCTTCTGACTGTAGCGGTCGAAATACCCGTATTCGACGCCGAGGTAAAGTTTGTAGTCCAGGTCTCCTCCAAGATAAACTCCCGCCTGCAATGTCGCTCCGGGCGTGGCGAAACACCATTTCCAACAGGTTTTTTGAGTCGTCTTGTGCGTGGTGAGATCTGTCTTTTCGATATCGATGTCGGCAAGCGGAAACGGACTGACCCAAACGTTGCCGCCCGTATAGAACCCCCAAGTGCGGGCAACGGGGAATTTGTGCGTAGTCGCTACGCGCAGGTAGAGACTCGGCGTCCAACGGTCAATGCTCGCCTTGTATGCGTTGTTCCCTGTTGTCCAACTGCCCAGATGCGTATCACTTATCCCGGTCTCCGCCAGCATGACGCCCGCGTAAGCGTTCCAGTTGGAATTGAACGAGTAGGAACGGCTCAGGGTCAGGTAAGGCATTATATAGTCTACGGAAGTGTTGGTGAGAATCCCTGCATCCATGGAAACGTCCCATTTCTCCGTAACCTTCTGACTTTTAAGGGTAGTGCAAAAGGCCGACACAAAGAAGAAAAGAAGAAAAACTTTCATGTATAGTTATAATTAATTTGTGAATCTGACACCCCGCCATTTCATAGGCCCATCTTCTACTCTTCCGGAAAGTTCTCTTCTTCCTCTTCTATCACTTCCTTGCCCAGCATGGAGGCCGGAAAATACCTTGATAAGGGATAGCGGATGAACTTCGCCCTTCTCACGAACTCTACAAGTTTCCTGTCGGCCTTGAAATATACGCGCGACAGGCAGACTTCGCGCGGCGTCACTTGTTCCGGACGGTCGAACCCGTTGCTGGTAATGGCCGTCTGAAACGTTCCCAATCCGTCGATAGTCACCGAATGGCCGTCTTGCAGGGTATTCTCTATGACCTTTACCAGTTCGATCAGTATCCCTTGTACTTCACCCTCCTTAAAGGAGGTGTATTGCGACAGCCTGCGGGCCAGTTCCCTGTTGGTAACCCCACTCTTCTTTTGTATCTTGCGCTGTACGGCAAACCATTGTGTCATTTTCTCCCCGGCCTTGGGAAAGACCTTCTTTCTTACTAAATAAATAATCGACATACCTGATGATTTAATGTTTCCGACTTAATGAAATATGTTTTTAACTCCTGCTCTGCACTTGTTATGATATAATCTTTTATAGGCCTACATGCGCATATAAGTGTTACCTACATGCATATGTAGGGATTACCTACATGCATATGTAAGTATTACCAACATGCACATGTAGATATTACTAACATGTGCATGTTAGTAAACCTATCACCGGACAAAGATAGCATAACATAACTATATTAAACAAATAACCATAGGGTTTTATTGCATAAACCATCGTTTTTCCACTGACAGATGAGGCTATGTTCCATATTCAATCGTATATTTACAAAGCGCTTACGACATTTTGTTCAATGAAGATTGGGTAAAATCGTTCAGTTAACACTATCTTTGCTCTGTGTATTTTGAATTTATTCGGAAATACATATAACAAGTAGTAATTTCAATCGTAGACGTCCGGTCGTAAATAAGAGATGGGAAGAGTTTTGATTATCGGTGCAGGCGGTGTAGGTACTGTCGTTGCACACAAGGTGGCGCAAAACGCCGGTGTTTTTACTGATATAATGATTGCCAGCCGTACGAAGTCGAAGTGCGACGATATCGTTAAGGCGACAGGTAATCCGGCTATAAAGACGGCGCAGGTGGATGCGGATAACGTAGATGAGTTGGTGGCGCTGTTCGGCGCGTTTAAGCCGGAGATTGTGATCAACGTGGCTCTTCCGTATCAGGACCTGACGATTATGGAGGCTTGCCTGCAAGCCGGGGTGAATTATCTGGATACGGCCAACTATGAGCCTAAAGACGAAGCGCATTTTGAGTATAGCTGGCAGTGGGCCTATCATGACCGGTTTAAAGCAGCCGGCCTGACAGCCATTCTGGGTTGCGGGTTCGACCCGGGGGTGAGCGGGGTCTATACGGCTTATGCGGCCAAGCATTATTTCGACGAGATACATTATTTAGACATTGTTGACTGTAATGCGGGCGACCATCACAAGGCATTTGCAACAAACTTCAATCCGGAAATCAATATCCGTGAGATTACCCAGAAAGGGCGTTATTACGCGGATG
Organism: Mediterranea sp. (in: CFB group bacteria); assembly: GCA_031258135.1. Taxonomy (GTDB): domain Bacteria; phylum Bacteroidota; class Bacteroidia; order Bacteroidales; family Bacteroidaceae; genus Bacteroides. The sequence continues at coordinate 20,611 of JAIRNG010000066.1, read as the reverse complement.
GGCAATGGGTGGAAACGGGTTCCCTGGAAATCCATCAGCCGGTCACTTACCCGAACATCGGGCCTAAGGAGTCCTATCTGCTTTATCACGAAGAACTGGAATCGCTGGTGAAACATTTCCCCACCATCAGGCGCGCCCGCTTCTGGATGACCTTCGGGCAGGAATATCTGACCCATTTACGGGTGATCCAAAACATCGGTATGTCGCGTATCGATGAGATAGACTATAACGGACAGAAGATCGTGCCGATCCAATTCCTGAAAGCTGTGCTTCCGAATCCGCAGGATCTGGGAGAGAACTATACCGGTGAGACCTCAATCGGATGTCGTATCCGCGGTATAAAAGAGGGCAAGGAACGTACATATTACGTTTATAATAATTGTAGCCATGAAGCGGCTTATAAGGAAACCGGTATGCAGGGGGTGAGCTATACCACCGGCGTACCCGCGATGATCGGCGCGTTGATGTTCTTCAAAGGAGAGTGGAAACGCCCGGGCGTGAACAATGTAGAAGAGTTTGATCCGGATCCCTTCATGGAACAGCTGAACAAACAGGGATTACCCTGGCATGAAGTCTTTGATGGCGATTTGGAGCTTTAGGAATAGAAATGTATATATTTTAAATGATTATGGCAAAGAAAGACGAACAGAACGTTGAAAGAGAGAAGACGGCGGCTAATGAAAAGCTAAAGACATTGCAGAATGCAATGGACAAAATAGAAAAGAGCTTCGGTAAAGGCTCGATTATGAAAATGGGTGATGAAAGCGTGGAACAGGTGGAGGTTATCCATTCGGGTTCGGTGACGTTGGATATTGCTTTAGGCGTTGGCGGTTATCCGCGCGGAAGGATTATTGAAATATATGGCCCCGAATCGTCCGGTAAGACCACGCTGGCCATACACGCTATCGCTGAAGCGCAGAAGGCCGGCGGTATTGCCGCCTTTATCGACGCGGAACATGCGTTCGACCGTTTCTATGCGGAAAAGCTCGGAGTAGATATCGACAACCTGCTCATCTCCCAACCGGATAACGGTGAACAGGCGTTGGAAATTGCAGAGCAATTGATCCGCTCATCGGCTATCGATATTATTGTGATTGACTCGGTAGCGGCGTTGACACCTAAGGCGGAGATTGAAGGGGATATGGGCGAAAACAAGGTAGGCTTGCAGGCGCGTCTGATGTCGCAGGCTTTGCGTAAGTTGACGGCGGCAGTAAGCAAGACGCGTACGACATGTATCTTTATCAACCAGTTGCGTGAAAAGATCGGGGTGATGTTTGGTAATCCGGAGACCACCACCGGAGGTAACGCACTGAAGTTCTATGCCTCCGTACGTATCGATATCCGCCCCTCGACCCCGATTAAGGACGGCGAGGAAGTATTGGGTAAACTGACTAAGGTAAGGGTGGTGAAGAATAAGGTAGCGCCCCCGTTCCGTAGAGCGGAATTTGATATTATGTTTGGAGAAGGTATTTCCAAATCGGGAGAGATCATTGACCTGGGAGCTGACCTGGGTGTGATTAAGAAAAGCGGGTCATGGTATAGCTATGATGAAACGAAACTGGGACAGGGCCGTGATGCTGCAAAACAAATGGTACGGGATAATCCGGAACTGGCGGAAGAGCTGGAAGCGCATATCATGGCGGCGCTGAAAGAGAAAAGTAAGTAACCTTAACAGATGGGTACGCGGATAACGCGGATTGAGCGGATGAACGCGGATAACTAAATTGAAAATCCGCGTTCATCCGTTTAATCCGCGTTATCCGCGTACCCATCGTTTTAATATAAAGCAATGAATAAAAGAAGAACTCTTTTCGGTATCGGCTTTGTATGCTTGTTTTTGTTACAGGGACATGCAGGCGGACTCATAAAGGTGGGGAAGGGTTATAGCAGTACTTCGGTCAATACCACGGTGTTTCGTAATAACTCGCTGGTCACCCGTGGCGATACCCAGTTTACGGCATTCTATGATGCCGGTCAATATCTGGTGTTGGGTAAACGGAAGCTAGGGCGGGAAGAATGGGAACTGAAGCGTTCTTCATATCAAGGAAACTGCGAAGATGCACACAACATTATCAGTCTGATGGTGGACGGTGATGGGTTTCTTCATGTTGCTTTCGATCATCACGGTAATAAACTGAGATACTGCCGTAGCGTGGCTCCTTTATCACTGGAATTGGGAGAACAAATTCCCATGACGGGTGTAGATGAGGATGACGTAACCTATCCGGAGTTCTACCTGTTGGCGAATGGGGATTTGTTGTTTGTCTATCGCTCCGGTTCGTCGGGAAGGGGAAACTTGGTCATGAACAGGTATTCGGTTGATACTCAGCGGTGGATGCGTGTACAGGACGTGTTGATTGACGGGGAAGACAGGCGGAATGCTTATTGGCAACTCTGTGTGGACGAAAAGGGAACGATCCATTTGTCCTGGGTATGGCGGGAGACGTTCCGCGTGGAGACGAATCATGACGTATGCTACGCCCGTTCTTTCGATAATGGTGTAACCTGGTATAAAACGACCGGCGAGCAATATACGCTTCCTGTTACCTTAGCGAATGCGGAGTATGCTTGTCGTATCCCCCAGAATTCGGAGTTGATCAATCAGACAGGCATGGGGGCCAACGAAGCCGGAAACCCTTTTATTGCAACCTATTGGAGAGACCGGAACAGTGATGTTCCGCAATACCGCATGGTCTGGCACGATGGGAAAGAGTGGCAAAGCCGGCAGGTATCCGAACGTACCGCTTCTTTTACGCTGAAAGGAGGAGGAACGAAAATGATTCCGATGTCCCGTCCGCGTATTGCTGTGGACGGCGGGAAGATATGGTATATTTTCAGGGATGAGGAACGGGGCGGTAAGGTGTCCGTGGCGTATACCGGCAATGTGGCCACAGGCGAATGGAAGGTATCCGACCTGACGGACTTTTCGGTAGACGCCTGGGAACCTACTTATGATACGGAGCTTTGGAAACAAAAAAAGGAACTGCATTTATTTGTGCAACGAACCCGCCAGGGAGATGGCGAGCGCATACGGGAAACAGAACCCCAGACGGTTTATGTCTTGGAGGTAGCGAAAGATTGAGGTTTAAGGAGACGAAAGGTTTTAGTGCGCTTCCAGCCAGTTCTTGCCCCAACCGCAGTCGGCTTTTAACGGAACGTGCATGCGATAGGCGTTTTCCATCTCTTCGATAACGATCTTTTCCACGCGTTCTTTTTCTTCTGCAGGTACGCTGAAATTCAATTCGTCATGAACCTGGAGAATCATTTTAGCTTTGATCTGTTCGGCCCGGAAGCGCTTGTAAATGCGAATCATGGCTACTTTGACAATATCGGCTGCGCTGCCCTGTATGGGTGCGTTGATGGCGTTTCGCTCGGCATATCCTCTGACAACGGCGTTTCTGGAGTTGATATCCGGTAAGTATCGTTTGCGATGGAATATGGTTTCCACATAGCCGGTTTCCTGCGCCGCTTTGATGCTTTTATCCATATATGCTTTTACCTGCGGATAGGTTTCGAAATAACCGTCGATCAACTCTTTTGCTTCTTTTCTCTCCACATTCATCCGGTCGGCCAATCCGAATACGGAAATGCCGTAGATAATGCCGAAGTTCGCCGTTTTTGCTTTCCGGCGCTTGTCGGGAGTCACCTCATTGATGTCTGTTTTGTAGATTTTGGCTGCTGTAGCCGTATGAATATCATGGCCGCCGAGGAAGGCCCCGATCATGTTTTTATCTTCGCTCAGGTGGGCCATGATGCGGAGTTCGACCTGTGAATAGTCTGCTGAAAAGAACAGGCAACCATCGTCAGGGATAAAAGCTCTTCGTATTTCTTTTCCCTCTTCATCCCGGATGGGAATGTTCTGGAGGTTGGGATTGCTTGAACTCAATCTTCCGGTCGATGTCACGGTCTGGTTGAATGAAGTATGGACTTTTCCCGTACATGGGTTGATAAGGAGTGGGAGAGCGTCGATATAGGTTCCCAATAGCTTCTTTAATCCTCTGTGTTCCAATATCTTGCCTATAATTTCATGCTTTCCGCGGAGGCTTTCCAGGACTTCTTCCGAAGTGGTGTAGTGACCGATCTTTGTCTTCTTGGGTTTCTCTACGATTTTTAATTTGTCGAACAGTATTTCACCCACTTGCTTGGGCGATGCGATGTTGAACGTTTTGCCGGCAAGGGCGTAGATCTCCTTTTCAATCTCGACGATCTTGTCTGAGAAATGTCCGGATGACTGCTTCAGCGCTTCCGTATCCAGACGTACGCCGTTGCTTTCCATATAGGCCAATACGGGAACAAGGGGCATCTCTATGTCATAGAAGAGTTCTTCGGCGCCATATTTCTTGAGTTCCTGTTCCAGGATGTTTTTGAGCTTCAACGTAACATCTGCGTCTTCGCATGCGTAGCGATACACGTCGGTAGGGGAGAGGTCGCGCATGTTCTTCTGATTCTTTCCCTTTGGGCCTATCAGTTCGTCAATGTGTATGGTGCGATAATTGAGATAGACTTCGGCAAGATAATCCATTCCATGTCTGAGCTCGGGTTGAATCACATAATGGGCGATCATCGTATCGAAAAGTTGTCCCTTGATGTCGATTCCGTATTTTTGCAGGATCAACATGTCGTACTTTATGTTTTGCCCAACCTTGACCGATTTTTCGTTTTCAAAGGCAGGCCGGAACTCTTCTACGATTCTTAAGGTTTCTTCCCTGCCGGCAGGTACCGGAACATAAAATGCCTGATTCTCGGCGAAACTGAAGCTCATTCCTACCAATTCACTGCTGATTGGGTCTGTTCCGGTGGTTTCCGTATCCAGAGCGAAAGTTTTCGTTGTAAGCAATAATTGAAGTAATTCCTTCCTTTTCTCCTCATTATCAACGAGTTGATAGTCATAATTCAGGGATTCTAACCGCGTCAGATTTCCATAATTGAATTCTTCCGTCCCTTCGGGCGTAACGAAGCCGAAAAGATCGCCTTGTGTCGGGGCTTGCTGAGCCTGTTTTTGTGCGGTAACCGGTTTGGTTTCTTTTTTGAAGACGCGATCGGCCAGCGTTCTGAATTCCAACTCCTCGAAGATCTTACGGAGCTCCTCTTCTTTTATCTCTTCACGAACGAGTGATTCCATATTGAGTTCAATCGGAACATCCGTTTTGATGGTCGCCAGAAATTTGGAGAAAAGGATCATCTCCCTGTTCAATTCCACGTTTGCTTTTAAAGCGCCTTTCAGTTGGCCGGTATTTTCCAACAGGTTTTCGATACTTCCGAATTCTGAAATTAACTTTTGAGCGGTTTTTTCTCCTACCCCCGGACATCCCGGAATATTATCGGAAGAGTCGCCCATCAAACCTAACATGTCGATGATCTGCCTGGGTGATTCGATACCGTATTTCTCTTTTATCTTTTCGGGTCCCATCACTTCAAATTCTTTGTCTCCATATTTGGGGCGGTAGATGAGGACATTGTCGGTCACTAACTGTGCATAGTCTTTGTCCGGCGTCATCATGTAGGTGGTGATTCCTTGCCTTCCGGCTTTAGTGGCCAACGTACCTATGACATCATCGGCTTCGTAACCGGAAACTTCCAGGATAGGGATATGGTATGCGCGGATAATATCTTTTATGACGGGAACAGAAAGCCGGATAGCCTCCGGCGTCTCTTCCCGTTGCGCTTTGTAATGCTCATAAACTTCGTGGCGGAAGGTAGGTCCGGCAGGATCAAAGGCGACGCCGATATGCGTGGGGTTTTCTTTTTTCAGAACATCTTCCAGTGTATTCACGAATCCCAGGATAGCCGATGTGTTGAAACCTTTAGAGGTGATCCGGGGATTTTTAATGAATGCATAGTACGCCCTGTATATCAAAGCGTAGGCATCCAGAAAGAAAAGTTTGTAATTTTCAGCCATATTTATGCGGTTTTCTGAGGGTAAAAGTACAAAAAAATACGTTATTACTTGTTTTATTGTTACTTTTGTAGCCTTATGGATCGTTTATCAATTATAAAACAGCCCGTAATAGATGAATTGGTCGAGTTTAAGCGTATTTTTAATCACTCTTTGACCACTTCCAATCCTTTGCTGGAAGAAGTGATCGGCCATATCCGCCAACGGAACGGGAAGATGATGCGTCCGGTATTGGTACTTTTGATGGCCAAACTGTTTGGCCGCGTGAGGCACTCTACTTTGCATGCTGCTGTTGCTTTGGAACTGTTGCATACGGCGAGTTTGCTGCACGATGATGTGGTTGATGAAAGTGCACAACGTCGCGGTCAACTCTCTGTAAATGCTCTTTTTAATAATAAGGTTGCCGTATTGGCCGGTGATTTTCTGTTGGCTTCCTGTCTGGTTATTGCAGGGAAGACAAAGGATATGGATATTATTAAGCAAATATCCTTGCTTGGACAGAACCTGGCTGAAGGCGAATTGCTTCAGCTTTCCACGATAAGTGATCCTTGTTTTTCCGAAGAGGTTTACCTGAACATCATTCGTCAGAAAACGGCTGCGCTGTTTTCCACCTGTACGCAGGTTGCGGCTCTTTCTGTCGAAGCGGATGCGCACCAGTGTACCGTGGCCCGTTTATTTGGTGAATACATGGGTATTTGTTTTCAGATTCGCGATGATATCTTTGACTATTTTGATAACGCGGATATTGGTAAACCTACGGGAAACGACATGCTGGAAGGTAAACTCACCCTGCCTGTGATCCATGTGTTGAATTCTACCAATATGCACTGGGTGAGAGAGATTGCGATCAAAGTGAAGAATGAGAATGCGACGTCCGGTGAGATCAAGGAATTGATCATGTTTACAAAAGAAAACGGCGGTATCGAATATGCAAGGAAGGTCATGTATGATTATCATGCAAAAGCGGCAGGTCTTTTACATACAGTCGCAAATTCACCGGTGAAATCTTCACTGTTGGCTTACCTTGATTATGTTATTGACAGGGATAAATAAAGTTCATCCGACTGCGTAGTTGAACGATAAAAAGCTGCCTGCATTTACTCAAAAAGTTGCTCTCATTTCCCTAAAAGTTGCTTGCATTTCCCCTAAAAGTTGCTTGCGGAATTTGAAAAGTTGCTTGCAAAAATCAGAAAGCTGCCTGCAAAATTTATGGGTTCAGGTCTAATGATAAATCCGGGTTAGAAGAATTTTATTTCTTCTCCTCTGATCTCTGAAAGTAACAGATTGGCCAACCGGCTTGTTCCCAGACGGAACAGTCCGTTATTCAGCCACTCTTCTCCCAGTATTTCTTTTACGATGGTATAGTAGATCAAAGCGTCGTTGACGGTGTTGATGCCTCCTGCAGGCTTGAAACCGACCTTGTTTCCTGTCTGATCGTGGTATTCCTTAATGGCTTCACACATTACATAAGCGGCTTCCGGAGTAGCGGCAGGTTGTTGTTTTCCCGTGGATGTTTTGATGAAATCAGCGCCGGCATACATGGACAGGATTGCAGCTTTCTTGATGTTTGAAGCGCTTCCCAACGCTCCGGTTTCGAGGATCACTTTCAGGTGTTTCTCTTTACAGACTTCCTTGATTTCCTGAATCTCTTCGCATACGCTTTCATAATCTTCACTAAGGAATGTACCTGCGGAGATCACGATATCAATCTCATCAGCGCCGGCCATAATGGCCATGGCGGTTTCTGCTATTTTAACCTCTACGAAAGTCTGGGAGGAGGGAAAGCCTGCCGATACGCAAGCTATCCTGACCTCTTCCGTTTCGAGCGTATCCTTTACCACCTGGGCGAAGTTCGGGTACACACAAATTGCCGCAACGTTCGGTAAATCCGGGAACTGGTTGCCAAACCGGTTCACCTTTTCCGTAAACTTCATTACACTTTCGTTGCTGTCTGTGGTGTTTAGGGTGGTCAGGTCAATACAGTTGAAGAGAAACTTCTTGATTTCCAAGGTATTGTTTTCCGCTACCTTTTTCTCGATCCATGTGTTTACTTTATTCTGTATGTCACTCTCTTTCAGGTTCGTATTGTATTTGCTCAATGCGGCTTCATACTTGGTTGGGTTTTCATTATTCTGTTCCATGACTTTTTAGTTTTGGGTTATTAATGTGTCTTTTACTGTCTCTTTTTGTTTTCTTTTCCAGGTTGCGTGCGAAAGATTCGGTCAGGTTTACCCCTGTCTGGTTAGCGATGCAGAGAAGCACCCATAGTACGTCTGTCAGTTCATCGTCCAGATTGTCCGTTTCGCCTTCTTTAAACGATTGGTCGCCATATTTGCGCGCCATTATACGGGCTAATTCTCCCACTTCTTCGGTTAGAATAGCCATATTGGTCAGTTCACTGAAGTAACATACCCCGTGTGTTCTTATCCAACTGTCCACTTGTTCCTGGGCTTGTTCCAATGTCATTATTCTCTGTTTTTGGTGTCTATGCAGATGGTTACAGGGCCGTCATTGAGTAATTCTACTTTCATGTCGGCGCCAAATTCACCGGTACCTATTTCTTTTCCTAATTCCGTACGTAGTTTATCGCAGAATCTTTGGTAAAGCGGTATGGCTATTCCGGGTTTTGCCGCTTTGATGTAGGAGGGGCGGTTACCCTTTTTGGTAGAAGCATGTAGCGTAAATTGGCTGATCAAAAGTATCTCTCCCTGCGTATCCCGTATTGACTTGTTCATTACCCCCTGCTCATCATCGAATATTCTCAGGTTGACGATTTTCTTGCACAACCAGTCCATATCTTCCTCTCCATCCGCGTCTTCTATGCCGAGAAGAATCATCAGACCTTTTCCGATCGAAGATTTGCGTACGCCGTTTACGGTGACCGAAGCGTGTGATGTCCGTTGTATAACTACCCTCATCTTCTGTTCTTGTCTGTTCACGGCGTTAAAGTTACAAATTATATGTATCGCCGGTGAGACTTTCCTGTAATTTTTTTGCTTTTGAAAGGCCTACAACGGCAGTTAGCTCTTCCAATGAGGCTTCGCGGATTCTTTTTACGCTTTTGAACTTTTGCAATAGTAGGGTTTTTGTTTTTTTTCCTATGCCTTCTATACTGTCGAGTGCAGATGCCACTTGCCGTTTGCTGCGTTTATTGCGGTGGAAAGTGATAGCAAAACGGTGTACCTCGTCTTGTATCTGTTCTAATAAACGGAACAGAGGCGTACCCTGTTTGAGCCCGATCGTCTGTGGAGGGAAGCCATAGAGTAGTTCGGATGTACGGTGCTTTCTGTCTTTGGCTAATCCGGCAATAGGAATATTCAGATGCAGTTCGTCGACTACAATTTGTCTGACAGCTTCCATTTGTCCCTTTCCACCGTCTGTTATGATCAGGTCGGGTAGGGGGCTTTCTTCTTCTATGGCGCGTGAATAACGCCGGCGGACAACTTCTTTCATGGAAGCGTAATCATCCGGCCCATCGACTGTTTTTATGATGTATTTGCGATAATCTTTTTTGGATGGTTTTACTTTTTTGAAGACTACGCACGCAGCCACCGCATCCGAACCTTGTATGTTGGAGTTGTCGAAACATTCTATTTGCAACGGCATTCTTTCGAGATGAAGTTCTTGCCGGATTTCTTTCATCAGGCGCATGCTTCGTTGTTCCGGATTTAGTTGCTCGGCTTGTTTCATCCGGTCGGCTTTGTATTGCTTTACATTGAGTAATGACAGTTCCAACAGTTTCTTTTTATCGCCTCGTTGAGGAATGGTGAGAGTCACTTCACTAAATTCCATATCCAATGGAAAGGGTACGATGATCTCGTGGGAAAGACTTTTGTATCTTTCACGCATTTCAATAATACCTAAGGATAAGAGTTCTTCTTTCGTCTCGTTCAGCTTTTTCTTATATTCAAAAGTAAAGGCCTGGTTGATGGCCCCGTTGGTAATATGAAGATAGTTGATAAAGGCTGATCTATCGCCATCTTCTTCAATGGAGAATACGTCGATGTTATGTAACACCGAACTAACCACTTCCGATTTGGAACGGTAATTTTCTATAAGCGCATACTTTTCTTTGAGCGATTGCGCTTCTTCGAATTTCATGTTTGCGGCTAATTCCTGCATTTGGTCGAAGAGTTGTTTACTTATTCTTTGCGTATTTCCTTTCAATATCTCTTCGATCGTTTCAATGTTCTTCATGTAGTCTTTGTGGGTTTGCAAACCCACACAAGGCCCGGCGCAATTCTTGATGTGATACTCCAAACAAACATTGAACTTTCCGGCCTGGATGTTCTCGGGAGAAAGGTTATGGCCACATGTGCGTAACGGGTACAAATGCTTGATCAGTTCCAATACGGCCATCATGGATGGCATGTGGCTGTATGGCCCGAAATAGAGTGAACCGTTTTTGATGATCTTTCTTGTTTTGAATACTCTGGGGAAATACTCGTTCTGTACGCAGATCGATGGATAGGTTTTGTCGTCTTTAAGCAGAACGTTATACCTTGGTCTGTATTTCTTGATCAGATTGTTTTCCAACAATAGCGCATCTTCTTCCGTGTTAACGACAATATACCGGATATCTGCTATCCGGCTGACGAGTGCTCTTGTCTTTCCGGATGCATGTTCCTTGCTGAAGTAGGAGTAAACCCGGCGTTTTAGATGCTTTGCTTTGCCTACATAAATTATGGCGCCGCTTTCGTCTAAATATTGATAGACGCCGGGTGTGTCCGGAAGGCTCATGACGAGACCTTTCAGGTATTCGCTGGTCTTTAGTTCTTGTTGTTCCATTCTTACGTTAAGCTTGACGTTCTTGCTGAATCCGATGAATATTCATCGGATCCCTTTCTCTTCCTGCTTCCCAAAAAGGGGATAACCATGTAATATAGTATCTTCCTTTAGATGGCAGAGTAGTGAAGAGAGGCGTAACATGTCTTAAAATTTTAGTATAGATTCAACTTCTATGTTTTTATCAAAGATCTCTTTCCCGTTTAATCCTTCCAACTCGAAAATGAAGTTTACACAGATTCTTTTGGGGTTTAGCCTTTTCACTAAGTTGCATGCCGCTTTCATTGTTCCTCCTGTTGCTAACAGGTCGTCGTGGAGCAATACAACATCGTTTTCGTTTATAGCGTCTGTATGTATTTGCACGCAGTCGGTACCATATTCTTTGTTGTAACATTCCTCAATGGTTTCTGCGGGGAGCTTCCCTGGTTTGCGGATGGGAATAAAACCTGCATTCAACTTGGTTGCTAAAATAGGCCCCATGATGAATCCCCGCGATTCTATACCTACAATTTTGGTGATACCTTTGTTTTTATACCTTTCGTACATCATGCCTGAAAGGATTTGTAAACACTCCGCATCTTTAAACAATGTGGTGATGTCTTTGAATTGTATGCCCGGTATAGGAAAATCAGGAATGTTTCTTATACTTTCAATTAAGCGCTCTTCGTTTGTTTTCATTGGGTTATCTATTGTTTTTAATGTTTATGTTTCACGTGAAACATGCTAAATATCCTCCTGTTCATCGGCAAAGCCTATCGTCCGCAAAGGACTAAAAGTACATTGATGTCACTTGGCGAAACTCCTGGTATACGGCTTGCTTGCGCAATAGTTTCCGGGTCTATCCGGATAAGCTTTTGCCGGGCTTCCGTAGAAAGTGACTGCAAACTGTTGTAGTCGAAACGGCCTTTTATTTTAATGCTTTCCAAACGGGATAGTTTATCGGCAATTATTCTTTCGCGTTCAATGTAACCTTTATATTTGATTTGTATTTCAGCCGCTTCGATTATCTCTTCGCGCCGGTCGGTAATCTTGTCCAGTTCCTGTTTAAATGCCGGAATATGCTCCGCCATATTCTTAATGGTGATTTGCGAACGGTTGATCAGCTCAATCAATTTACATCCTTGCCTTAAAGGTGTTGTTCCTAAGTTCTCTAATACGTCATTCATTAATGCCGGTTTGACCGAGAGATTCCCGGTGAAAGAGACAATATGGTCAATCATTTCTTTTTTGCTTTTCAGTAGTGTATATCGATCCTCTTTAGCCAATCCGATTCTCCATGCTTTTTCAGTCAATCGGATATCCGCATCATCTTGGCGAAGCAGAATTCTATATTCAGCACGTGAGGTGAACATGCGGTAAGGCTCATCGACGCCTTTGGTGACAAGATCGTCGATTAAAACGCCAATATAGGCTTCATCCCGCCTAAGAGTGAAAGGGTCTCCGCCATGGCAATTGATGTGAGCATTGATGCCGGCTATGATTCCTTGTCCTCCGGCTTCTTCGTAACCGGTCGTTCCATTGACCTGTCCGGCAAAGAATAGGTTCTTAATGATCTTCGATTCCAACGTATGTTTGAGTTGGGTCGGATCAAAGAAGTCGTATTCAATGGCATAGCCCGGGCGATAAATCACCAACTCTTTGAAGGCCGGTATTTTTCGTAGCGCGGTAATTTGTATGTGTAATGGGAGAGAAGAAGAGAATCCGTTTAGGTATAATTCTTGTGTGCTTTCTCCTTCCGGTTCCAGGAATAGTTGATGCAGATCTTTTTCCGGGAATGTGACGATCTTTGTTTCGATGCTTGGGCAGTAGCGTGGTCCGATACTTTGGATTTGCCCATTATATAAAGGAGAGTCAGGTAATCCATCGCGCAAAACCTGATGTACTTCCTCGTTGGTGAAGCAAGTCCAGCATTGCAATTGTTTCAAGTGGCGGACACCTGTTTTTATGAACGAGAATTTATGAAAATCACATTCTCCGTCTTGTGTATTCATTCGTTTATAATCTACGCTCCGGCCATCAATCCTTACAGGGGTTCCTGTTTTCATCCGGCCGTGTCTTATCCCATGCCTGGCGATGGATTCGGTTAATTGATAAGAGGCAGGTTCCGCCATCCGCCCACCGGCAAGTCTGGTTTTACCGACATGCATCAATCCATTGAGGAATGTTCCGGCAGTTAGTATAACGGTTTTGGCATGAAAAGTAACGTCCAGTAACGTGGTTAATCCTGTGATTTCTCCGTTTTCAACGAGAATTTCTCTGACGGTATCTTGCCAGATATGCAGGTTTAGCGTGTTTTCCAACACTTCGCGCCAGGCCCAGATGAATTTGCTCCGGTCGCATTGCGCACGGGGGCTCCACATGGCAGGCCCTTTTGAGCGGTTCAATATACGGAACTGAATGGCTGTTTGATCCGTGATCAATCCCATGTATCCACCCAGCGCATCAATCTCTCTGACGATCTGTCCTTTTGCGATTCCTCCTATGGCAGGGTTACAGCTCATCTGGCCAATCTTATTCATGTCCATTGTGATGAGACATGTCTTGGAACCTAAATTAGCTGCCGCCGCCGCTGCTTCACAGCCGGCGTGTCCACCGCCAATTACAATAACATCGTATGTAAAGTCCATAGGTTTAATCGTACAATAATGTGCAAAGTTACGTGAGTTATATCAATTCTTACTGTTTCCGGAGGCTAAGCGCTTTGTTTTCCGCTTCTTCCATCTTTTCCCGTTCCCCGGGTTCTTTATCCTTCATGCCGCAGAGGTGCAAGATGCCATGGATAATTACCCGGTGAAGCTCTTCATCGTATGTGCTTTTGAATCGCTCCGCATTGGTTGCTACAGTGTCAACACTAATGAAGAGGTCGCCCGATATCTTGTTTCCTTTCGTATAATCGAATGTGATGATGTCCGTATAATAATTGTGTTGCAGGTAGGTGCGGTTAATCTCTAGGATTTTCTCATCGGAACAGAAAATGCAGGTGATTTCACCGGCTTTTTTCCCATAAGTTCCGGCTATGGCTTTGATCCAGGTTGTGACATCTCTTTTTGCGATAGCTGGCATTTTTACATCGTCTGTTTGGTAACTGATTGCCATAGTCCTATGGGTTGTATGTTTAGAAAAAGAATAAGTAGCTGAACAGGATGGCGGCTATGATGCCTGAGAAATCGGCAATCAATCCGCAGGTAATGGCATTTCTTGTTTTTGTTATTCCCACGCTGCCGAAATATACGGCCAGGATATAGAACGTTGTATCTGACGCCCCGCGTATCACGCTGCTTGCGCGCCCAACGAATGAATCGGCGCCGTATGCCGCCATTGTATCGATCATTAATCCGTTCGCAGCGCTTCCGCTGAGCGATTTCATCAATCCTGTAGGCAGAGCGCCTACAAAGCCCGTGTCTACTCCCAAAAATCCAAAAAAAGCGCCGATTCCATCAACAATGATGTCCATTGCCCCTGATGTGCGGAATACGGCGATCCCGACAAGGAATGCTACCAGATAGGGTATGATGCGTACTGCGGTGGTGAATCCTTCTTTCGCGCCATCAATAAATGAGTCGTAGACATTGATCTTCTTGCGTAGTCCGCTGGCGATAAAACAAATGATTACGCTGAAGAGGATTAAGTTTGCGCTAAGGGTTGATATCACATTGACCTCTTCTTTGGGTAATACGGTGAAAAGATAGATTATTCCGCCAAAGAAAAGGCTTAATCCTATCATGAAAAGGAGTGTTCCACGGGTGAAGAGGTTAATGCGTTGCGACAGGCTTACAGCCGTTACGCCGGCTAAAGTAGATGTGAAGGTGGTGAGCAGGATAGGTATGAATACATCGGTTGGTTGCGCTGCGCCCATCTGTGCACGGTAAACCATGATACTGATGGGGATCAGTATCAGCCCTGAAGTGTTCATCACCAGAAACATGATCATGGCATCGGTTGCCGTATCTTTTTTAGGGTTTAGTTCCTGTAATTCTTTCATGGCTTTCAACCCCATGGGGGTGGCGGCATTGTCCAGTCCCAGCATATTGGCGGCTATATTCATGAACATGGAACCCATAACCGGATGCCCTTGGGGGATTCCGGGGAATAGCTTGCTGAGTACAGGGCCCAGGAAGCGTGACAGTGTTTGGATCAGTCCGCTGTTTTCTCCGATTTTCATGATGCCCAGCCAAAGGGACAGGATACCGGTCAATCCCAATGATATTTCGAACGCCGTTTTGGACGAGCTGAACGTGGAACTCATAATTTCGGTAAAGATTTCCGTATCTCCCCAAAAGATCAGTTTCGCGAGAGCTACCACAAATGCAATGACGAAAAACGCGATCCAGATGTAGTTTAAAACCATAGGTAATGAACTTGCTAAGATAATATCCCGCAAAAATAAGGATTACTTTTCGTTATCTATTCAATCTTTTATACTTTTGTAAGTCATTAGCAGACGAATTTATGGAAGAGGAATTTGATATACGCGATTATAAACCGACCAACAAGGAGCGTGAGTACGAAAACGCTTTGCGGCCCCTGACCTTTGAGGATTTTAGCGGACAGGAAAAGGTGGTCGAGAATCTGCGTATCTTTGTGAAAGCGGCTGCCTTGCGTGGCGAGGCCTTGGATCATGTGTTGTTACATGGGCCTCCGGGGCTTGGAAAAACGACCTTGTCCAACATCATTGCCAATGAATTAAGGGTTGGCTTTAAGGTTACTTCCGGTCCGGTATTGGACAAGCCCGGCGATCTGGCCGGAGTGCTTACCAGTCTGGGAACGAACGACGTGCTCTTTATTGATGAGATACATCGTCTTTCACCGGTGGTGGAAGAATATCTGTATTCCGCGATGGAGGATTACCGGATCGACATTATGATCGACAAAGGCCCGTCGGCGCGTAGTATCCAGATCGATCTGAACCCTTTCACCCTTGTAGGCGCTACCACACGCAGCGGGTTGCTTACCGCTCCGTTACGCGCCCGTTTCGGAATTAATCTCCATCTGGAATATTATGACGATGATGTATTGAGTGGCATTATCAAGCGGTCGGCAGGTCTTTTGGGCGTTCCCTGTTCTCATCGGGCAACCGTTGAAATCGCCTCCCGGAGCCGGGGCACTCCCCGTATAGCGAATGCCTTGTTGCGCCGTGTGCGCGACTTTGCGCAAGTGAAAGGTTCCGGTTCTATTGACTCCGAGATTGCTACTTATGCGTTGGAATCGTTGAATATCGACCGGTATGGCCTCGATGAGATCGACAATAAAATACTTTGCACCATTATCGATAAGTTTGGCGGAGGCCCGGTCGGGCTTACGACCATCGCTACCGCGCTTGGCGAGGATGCCGGAACGATCGAAGAGGTTTACGAACCTTTCCTGATCAAGGAGGGTTTCCTGAAACGTACGCCGCGCGGGCGTGAAGTGACGGAACTGGCCTATAAACATCTGGGGCGTAACCGATATGACGGGCGGCAGAACTCGCTGTTTGATTAATCTAAACGACGAAAAGGAATGTCCAATCTGAAATCCCTGGCAAAAGAGACGGCTATTTACGGAATGAGCAGTATGTTGGGAAAGTTTCTCAACTATCTGTTAGTTCCTCTGTACACCGTATCTTTCAGCGTCCGGTCGGGCGGTTACGGGGTGGTTACGAACATCTATGCCATAGCTGCTTTACTGCAGGTGTTGCTTATCTATGGGATGGAAACGGGTTTTTTCCGCTTTGCCAATAAGAAAGAAGAAGACGAGAAAACGGTTTATTCCACCATCCTGATATCGGTTGGGAGCGTCGCCCTGCTCTTCGTTTTCCTGTCTCTTGTTTTTTTAGGCCCGGTTTCTTCCTGTCTTGACTATGCCGATCATCCCGAATACATCGGTATAATGGCCGTTGTTGTGGCGATGGATGCTTTCCAGAGTATTCCTTTTGCTTACCTCCGCCATAAGAAGCGTCCGGTAAAGTTTGCATCGATTAAACTGTTCTCGATTGTATTCGGAATATTGCTCAACCTGTTCTTCCTGCTGCTTTGTCCGTGGTTGCACGTACGCTGTCCCGGAGCCATCTCCTGGTTTTACGATCCGTCTTATGGCGTGGGATATGTGTTTGTGGCCAATTTCATCACTACATTCGTTCAGATGTTCTTCTTCATTCCCGAATTGCGTGGGTTCCCATACAGATACGATCCTGAGTTGATGAAGCGGATTTTCCGTTATTCTTTCCCGTTGATGATCTTAGGCGTGGTGGGTATCCTGAATCAGACGGCGGATAAGATCCTGTTCCCATTCCTGTATCCCGATGAAAGCGCGGCCAAAGTGCAATTGGGGATTTATGGGGCGACAACAAAAGTCGCGATGGTGATGGCCATGTTCACTCAGGCTTTCCGTTACGCTTATGAGCCCTTTGTGTTCAGTAAAAGCAAGGATGGCGACCAACGGCCGGTGTACGCGAAGGCCATGAAATTCTTCATCATTTTCGCCTTGCTGGCTTTCCTGGCCGTCATGTTCTACCTGGATATCTTACGTTATATCATAGCGCCGGATTATTGGGAAGGCCTGAATGTGGTTCCTGTCGTGATGGGGGCGGAGCTTTTCATGGGTATCTATTTCAACCTTTCTTTTTGGTATAAGCTGATTGACGAGACCCGTTGGGGAGCTTATTTCTCCTTGACCGGTTGTAGCCTCATCGTGCTGCTGAATGTGCTTTTCGTTCCGGCGTACGGATATTGGGCTTGCGCTTGGGCGGGCTTTGCGGGCTACGGCGCCATTACTTTATTGTCTTATGTGTTAGGCCGGAAGAAGTATCCGGTTCAGTATGATTTGAAGGGCATCGGCGTCTATGTTCTTTTAGCCGCATCGCTTTATGGCATTTCTTTGGGCTTCGTTCCTCAGAACATGGTGTTGCGTTTGTTGTTCCGTACGTTATTACTGTTTATATTTATAGGTTATACGATGAAGAAGGACCTTCCTTTTATTAAAAAGCCATGAAAGCATGAAAAGAGTGAGTGTAATTATAGTCCTTTTTATCAGTGTATCCGCTTTTGCCGATGAGGGTTTATGGATGCCGGGCAATTTGAATAAGCAATCCCGCCGTATCCTGAAGGAGTTGGGGTTGAAGTTCCCGGCAAACAGACTGTATCATCCGAAGAAAGCCTCGTTGACCGACGCGGTTGTCAGCTTTGGCGGCTTTTGCTCCGGTGTGGTGGTCTCTGAAGACGGGCTGGTTTTCACGAACCATCATTGTGGGTTCAGCGCCATTCAGCAACACAGCACGTTGCAGCATGACTATCTGAAAGAGGGTTTTGTGGCCTGCACACGGGAGGAAGAATTGCCGAATCCCGAGCTGTTTGTTCGCTTTTTGTTATATACCGAGGATGTGACTTCGCGTGTGCTTCGGGCTGTTACACCCGGTATGACGGAGCAGGAGCGGCAAGTGGCGACCGATTCCGTCATGTTTGCCATCCGGAATGAAGTGTATGCAAGGGATTCGACGGTCGTGGCCATCGTTGATCCTTATTATGCCGGCAATGAATCCTGGCTTTCCGTTTACCGCGACTATACGGATGTCCGTTTGGTGTATGCCCCGCCGTCTTCTATCGGTAAGTTCGGGTGGGATACGGACAACTGGGTCTGGCCCCGCCACACCGGTGATTTCAGCGTGTTCCGCATCTATTCCGATGAGCACAATAAGCCGGCCGACTATTCACCCCGGAATGTGCCGTTTCATCCGCCTTATGTGGCTCCGGTCTCTCTGGCCGGTTACCGGGAGGGCTCTTTTTGTATGACGCTGGGTTATCCCGGAGTGACTGAGCGCTATCTCTCGTCTTTTGGAGTGGAGGAGATGATGAACGGCATGAATCAGGCCATGATTGATGTGCGCGGTGTGAAACAGGCGATTTGGAAACGCGGGATGGACAAGAGGGACGATGTTCGCATCAAGTATGCTTCAAAATACGATGAAAGTTCGAACTATTGGAAGAACAGCATAGGGACGAATAAGGCGATCCGTGAGCAGAAAATCCTGGAGCGGAAGCGGGAAATGGAGGCGGCTGTATTGCGTTGGATCCGGGATACTCCGGCCGGACGGGAGAATTTGCTGCACCTGTTCTCTTCCCTGGAACTGAACTACAAAGCCCGCCGCGAAACGGACAGGGCGATGGCCTATCTGGGGGAATCGTTTATGAATGGCCCGGAACTGGTGCAGCTGGCCCTGGAGATTATGAACTTCGACTATGAAGCCGGAGAGAAGGTTGTCGTTGCACGCATGGAAAAGCTGCTGGATAAATACGCCAACCTTGACCTCCCTTTGGATAAAGAGGTTTTTACGGCAATGATCAAGGCATACCGGTCGCAGGTCGATTCCGTCTATTACCCGGACTTCTATGCAACGATAGCCAATGAATATCATGGAGATGACCGGGCGTTCGTTGACTCCCTCTATGCCGGTTCAAAGATCGCCACCCCGCTGGGACTGAAACTTTTCCTGGAGCAGGATTCCACTTACAATGTCTTTGACGACCCTGCCGTCTCGCTTTCTATTGATCTGTTGGCAAAGGTTTTCGAGATGCATCAGGACATGCACGAACCTTCCGCCTGCATAGCGCGTGACGAGCGGTTGTTCAATACGGCTGTCCGCAGCATGTATGCAGAGCGTAATTTCTATCCGGACGCCAATTCAACCCTGCGGTTGAGTTTCGGAACCGTACGCGGATATACCCCGTCTGACGGAGTGGAATATGATCATTACACCACGACCCGCGGCGTACTGGAGAAAGTAAAGGCGCATGCCGGAGACCGTGATTTCGCCGTGGAAACGGAAATTCTCGCGTTGCTCTCTTCAAGGGAATTTGAGCGCTATGCGAATGAAGAGGGCGATATGAACGTCTGTTTCATTTCTAACAATGATATAACCGGCGGTAATTCCGGAAGCGCCATGTTCAACGCCGACGGCGAATTGCTCGGATTGGCTTTCGATGGGAACTGGGAAGCGATGGGGAGCGACTTTATTTATGAACCCGGCCTGCAACGCTGCATCGGAGTGGACGTTCGCTATATGCTTTTCGTGATGGAAAAGTTGGGCAAGGCGGATCACTTGATCAGGGAATTGAAGATACATTGAACGCAGTCATGAAGATAAAAATTCGGGAGTGAACCGATACCCTATCGGCTCACTCCCGATAGGGTTGTCGGCTCACTCCCGATAGGGTATCGGCTCACTCCCGATAGAACGTCCGGTTTTTATCAGGCGTTCGGGTCAATGTACGTTCCGCCGTTGGGGCCGTCTGCAGGCCCGGTGTCGGGGGTTTCCGGCGATTGCCCGATGACGATGGTCTTGGTGGCGCTGCGCGGCTTTTTCAGCAAATTCTTTGTATCACAGAATTGCGTGGTCACGGTCAGCGTGTATTCACCGTCCGGCAGGTTGGGCGGAAGCAGGATGACGAGCTGCGTGGGGTTGTTGATGGCCAGCATGTCGGGCAGGATGCGGGTCGCTTCGCCCGATGAGGTGTTGGTCAGGGTGATGCCCACCGATTCGTCGTCGCCCGCCACTTTGAGCATCCGTCCGTGCACGATGTAGTTGCGTCCGGCGGTGGCCGTGCCGTCGGTAGCGCGGGTCACGGTGTCTTCTCCGCCGATGATGTACATCACGTCGCCTTTCTCGCCCAGGATGTGGACGGAGGTTTCGGCGATGGCTTCGCGCAGGTCTTTGTCCTGGGTAATGGAGACGTAGATCGAGTTCTTCTTCGGGTTCCATTGCCCGCTTTCAACGACTCCCCGGAATTGGGGCACGGCGCGAAACAGCCCGGTGTTGACCGAGTAGCCGCTCAGGACGAGATCGGACACGACGCGGTTATGGAGGCTCACGACATGTTCGATGGTTTCTTCACGAAGACCTGTGTCTTCTTTTCTCATCTGGCTGATCACATCCTCCCGCGTGAGGTTTCCCGCCGATTC
>JAIRNG010000039.1 GCA_031258135.1 Mediterranea sp. (in: CFB group bacteria) | reverse complement strand
AAACAGTTCGTTGCCGGCTGAAGAGCGCGCCGAAGATTTATTGGGCAGGCTGACGCCGGAAGAAAAGGTCCAACTGATGATGGACCGGTCGAAACCCATTGACCGATTGGGCGTCAAGCCCTATAACTGGTGGAGTGAAGCGCTCCACGGAGTAGCGCGCGCCGGTCTGGCCACGGTGTTCCCTCAACCTATCGGTATGGCGGCATCCTTTGATGCCAATGCCGTCCGCCTGGCATTTGATGCCGTTTCCGATGAAGCCCGCGCCAAGCATACCCATGCGGCGGCGCAGGGAAGTTATCAGCGTTATCAGGGGTTGACCGTATGGACGCCTACCATTAATATCTACCGCGATCCGCGTTGGGGGCGCGGCATTGAGACGTACGGGGAAGACCCTTACCTGACGAGCGTTATGGGCGTGGAAGTCGTAAAAGGGCTGCAAGGCCCCGAAGGTGAAAAATACGACAAGCTCCATGCCTGCGCCAAACACTTCGCCGTACATTCGGGCCCGGAGTGGAACCGCCATACGTTTGATGCGGCAAACATTAGCCCCCGTGATTTGTATGAAACGTATCTTCCGGCATTCGAGGCTTTGGTAAAAGAAGCGAAGGTGGAAGAGGTGATGTGCGCGTACAACCGTTTTGAGGGCGATCCGTGCTGTGGAAGCAACCGCCTGTTGACGCAAATCCTGCGTAACGACTGGGGATATGAAGGCATTGTCGTTGCAGACTGCGGCGCCATCTCCGACTTTTACCGCGATAAGGGCCATGCCACCCATCCCGATGCCGCTTCGGCTTCCGCCGACGGCGTGCTGAATGGAACGGATCTGGATTGCGGCTCCAGTTATGCGTCGCTGGTTGAAAGCCTGCAAAAAGGCCTGATTACCGAAAAAGACCTTGATGTGTCGGTAAGGCGTTTGTTGAAAGCCCGTTTTGCATTGGGCGAAATGGACGACCCGCAGAAAGTGAGCTGGACAGGCATACCTTATAGCGTCGTGGCCTCGGATGTTCATGACGGACTGTCTCTCGACATGGCGCGCAAGTCAATGACCTTGCTGATGAACAGGGACAATGCACTACCCTTGCAACGCGGCGGACTGACCATCGCCGTGATGGGCCCGAACGCCAACGACTCCGTCATGCAGTGGGGCAACTATAACGGCGCTCCCGGACGAACCATAACGATACTCGATGGTATCCGATCGGCGTTGACTCCTGGTGACAAGCTGATCTATGAACAAGGCTGCTCATGGGTGGAAAGAACACTGCTGCGCAGCGCTTTCGGCGAGTGCGCGTCGGCGGATGGCCCGGGTTTCAGCGCCTGTTATTGGAATAACCGGAAACGCGAAGGCGAACCGGTGACCACCGTCCAACTGACGGATCCCTTCCGCCTTTGCACATCAGGGGGCACGGTGTTTGCTCCGGGAGTGAACCTGACGGACTTCTCGGCCACGTACCGTTCGGTATTTACCCCCGCCCGATCGGGTGAAGTCGTTTTCGATTTGTATAGTTACGGCGCGGGTAAGGTCTATGTCGACGGCGAAGTGGTGAAATCATTCAAGCATGAACATGGAAGCCACAAAACCACCTGTAAGATGATGGCGGAAGCCGGCAAGGCTTATGACCTGCAGATCGACTTCGAGCACCTGAACAATGATGCGCAATTGAACTTCGATCTGGGTTATAAAGAAGAGATAAACATCCGGAAAGCCGTAGCTAAAGCGGCCGCTGCCGATGTGGTGGTCTTTGCCGGGGGTATTTCGCCCTTCCTCGAAGGCGAAGAAATGGGTGTCGACCTTCCCGGATTCAAAGGCGGCGACCGCACCGGCATTGAACTCCCTGCCGTTCAGCGCGAACTCATTAAGGCGTTGCACGACGCGGGTAAGAAGGTGATTCTTGTGAACTGTTCCGGCTCGCCCATCGGTTTTGTTCCCGAAACGAAAACCTGCCACGCCATCCTGCAAGCCTGGTACCCCGGACAGGCAGGCGGTAAGGCCGTCGCCGAAGCGCTGTTCGGGGATTACAATCCTGCCGGACGATTGCCGGTGACCTTCTACCGCAACGTATCCCAGTTGCCGGATTTTGAAGATTACAATATGACGGGACGTACGTACCGTTACATGACCGAAGAACCATTATTCCCGTTCGGTTACGGGCTGAGCTACACAACATTCCGATATGGACAGCCACAGTTGAGCGCTACGGAAATACCCGCAGGCGGTTCCCTCTCGCTGACCGTTCCGGTGGAGAACACGGGTAAACGCGATGGCGATGAAGTCGTACAAGTCTATCTCCGCAGGCGGGGCGATACCGGCGGTCCGGTCAAAGCGCTCCGAGCCTTCAGGCGTGTGCACATTCCGGCAGGACAGCAGGTTGAAGTCAAACTGGAACTGGCAGGCAAACAACTTGAATGGTGGGACGAAGCGTCAAACACCATGCGCGTGTACCCCGGCTCATTCGATGTGATGATCGGAAGCAGCTCAAGAGCGCAGGACCTGCAAACCATACCGTTGGACATTCTATAACTTGCATCCGGAGCGAAGCGAAAAGTCTGCCAAAGAACCACAGAACGGTTGGGGAACAGACTTCTCGCTTCGTTCTTTTATCAGGGTTATCTCTGTTTAATGCGTCCGATGCCACTTTTCTTCAGCTGTTTATCTGTAGGATTTCCCTTGTAGGAGATATTCCCGATGCCACTTACCTTGGCATCGATCGATTGCGTGGCATGGCACGAAATGTTTCCTACCCCGTCCGATTTTGCCGTTACGCTCTTGCTTTCCAGGCCGGCGGCATCTATATTTCCTACGCCCCGTGAAACCAGGCCGGCTTTTTCGGCTTTTCCCCGGATAGATACATTCCCGACACCTTCGCTGCGTAAATCAAGCTCCCCGCATGAAATGTCGTTGATCTTAATGTTTCCTACGCCCTCATTTCTGATGGTCAGGTTTGTTGTCTCCATCTTGTCCTTGATATGGAAGTTACCCACGCCACGTGATCTGATACGTTGCAGGTTGGGCGATGATATGTTTATTTTCATATCTACTTTTTTCAGGTTTTTCTTTTTCATGCTGAGGATCAATGTATTGTCCTTTACATCTACAGTCACAAGTTCCACGAGGTTGTCCGAGCCGTAGACCTGCAGGGAAACGCTCCCATCTGTTGATTGGGTATAGAAAACGTCCGCTACGGTGGTCAGGTCCAGTTTGTCGAAATCACTGACTTTAAACTCTCTCGTGATATAATTTTTGCTGGGTGTTATACCCTGAGCAAAGTTCACACAGCGGCAGCTTGTCGTTAAGAGAACTACCGCAATCGCTAAAAAAAGAATGTTTCTTGTTTTCATTGTTTTTAATGGTTTAACGTGTTTCTTCTTTAGACGTGAGCTATAAAGGAAAGGTTGCATCCTATGCCCTTGTTTTATTTACACCTATATATTATACCGGTATAGGCGTTTAGGCTTTCGCTCCCGATAGAGAAACAACGGCAATTCAGGATTCACCCAGGTATATTACACGACACTTTAAATTATAGACAAAACATTTGTCATTAACTGAAATTTCGCTTTCTTTGCAAATCATTATCCATAAAAATTTTATAAAACAATGAAGAAACACATCTTTTTAACCGGTCTATTGTGCGCGTTATTGTGCACGACGAATGTAGCGGCGCAGGACGCTAAAGAAGCAAAGAAAGCCGAGAAAGAACTCCGGAAGTTGGAAAAAGCAGAGGCTAAAGCGGAAGCTAAAAAGGAGAAGAGAGACAAAAACCAGGTGAAGTTCGATGCTTTTATAGAAAACTGGGAGCCCGTCGACGTATCGCGCATAAGCGCAAATATGCCCAACACTATTGATTTATTCAGCAAATCGAACGTGCTGTTTGCTACCATGAAAGAGGTATACGGTTATATCGATTATATCCAGATAGAAGCGTTGCCCGAGAATGAAGAAGGTATCGTCGAGATGAGAATAACCAATAAAAATACGGGTGAGGATATTGCTAAAACAGATGCACTGGAAACATACGCCAAGGCTACGCTGGACCTGACAGGCGCTGCGTTAAGCGCCGCCAATATAGCGCTTCTCATCCCCAACGCCCTTTCCGAAGGGGTATCCAACCCTGCAACTGCACTCACATTAGGTAAAAAAGTGAAAGATACGGCTTTTGCCGTAAAATACTCTATAGATGCTATTCCTCTGATCAAGGCTAAGATACAGGACAATATAGATGCCGTGAAACAAAGTAAGAACAACTAATCGAAATTGGTTATGAGAAATTTGTGTGTTCTACTATCATTGATCTTTGCCTGTACCTGTGTCTTAAACGCACAGGAACATGAATCCGAAAAGAAAGCAATGATCCTGCGCATGGGCGAATTCAAATGGTTGGAAACGGCCGAGCCTAAGGATAAGGATGAATACATCACGCACATTCAGGCCATTGCCGCCGACGCCGCTACCCAATCCGGGCGTTTTGAGGTGGTGGACGAAGAGATCGCGGACTCGGAATCCAAGTTCTTCATGCGCGAAGAATTTATGGATCTTGAGGAGAGCAAGCGCAAAGAACTGTTAGGTAAGCTAATGAACGATTATACCCTGTTCGGTGAGATCACAAAATGCAAATTCACTAAACGCACCAGCGGCGCCATGGGATATACCTGCGTACTTACGGTTAAACTTTCCGTAACGAACGCCCTTTCCGGCAAGGATGAGTTTGCTGCATCCCGTACGTTCGTCAGCGATTTCAAGAAGTTGGTAGTAAAGAATACCATGGGCGCTGCACTGGACGATGCTTTGCAGTCGGTTTCTCCCAAGATGATTTCTTTCTTTACGAACAACTTTGCCGTGACCGGCGCCGTTGCCAAAATACAGGATGGCGATGTGGTTATCACCTGCGGACAGCCGCAAGGCGTGAAAAAAGGCGATGAGTTTCAGGTTACTTTTGTGACGATAGCCGATGATGGCGCCCGTACGGAGACGTCTGTCGGCATTGTGAAAGTAAAAAGCCTGCTTGCCGACGGCACTTCCATTTGTGACATCAGGAACGGTAAAGATGCTATTGGTGAAAAGTTCATAGCTTCCAGTACTTCGCAATGGTTAAACTGCAAATTGATTTTAAAATAAGACAATGATGAAAAAAAGTCTTTTATTCTTAACGGTATGCCTGTTGGCTTGCGCCGGAACGTACGCGCAAAAAGTAAAACCGGTTGAATATGGCGGCTCTGTAAACCTGATAAAGTCAGATTCAAATCAGAGTTCGATCACCGTCCGCGCTCTGGGATATGGCAAAAACGAAGCTACCGCCCGTGAAGATGCCGAGGTCAGAGTGATGCGCGCCGTGTTGTATGTAGGTTTCCAGGGCTGTTCCAATCTGGTGAAAGAATCGGAAGCCGAGGGAGAACACGCTGCCTATTTCTCCCGTCTTTTTGATGATAAGCGTTACAAGGACTTTGTTACCGGCGTAGCCGGTGTAGGTGATCTGACAAAGGTGAAAGGCCAGAAAGTGAAACAGATGCCCTTTGATATTACCATCAATCGCAAAGCCTTGCGCCAGGACCTTGTTCAGAACAAGATCGGCCGTTTAGGCTTCGGGCGCTAAAGAAAGATTTCAGAGTCACATAATAAAAGAACTGTCCGGTAAGAACCTGTATTCAACGGCTTACCGGAAGTTCTTTGTTTTAAAAATGAAAGTATGAAAAAATATCTGTTACTATTGTTTGTCGTATCGTGCTTTGCCGGAGCGACTAAGGCTCAGAACACCCGTGGCACGGAGAATGGAGTGAAACAACCCGATATTATCGTTGTTCCGTTTACGAAGGAAGGCGATGACATCCGTAAGGTCATCGAGGATAACCCGATGGTGAGCCTTGCCATAAGTAAAGTGAAAGAAGCTTTCAATGACCGTGGATTCATTACGAGAGATTTTATCGCCTTGCTTAAATCGTTGAAAACAACTGATGTGTTGACCCATGGTTCCCAATCGGATGCAAAGTCAAAAGTCGTTCAGAACTCCAAGGCGGACATTGAGGTCAGTACGAAAATCTTTGTGATCAACCACCCCGAAGGCGCTTCGGAGGTGTCGTTGGAGCTACAGGCGGCAGAAGTACATACGGGTTCATCACTCGCCAATGTTTCTTACTTAAGCGGCAAATATATTACCGGTGATACCATTCGTCTGGCAAATCGCGCTTTGGGTATGATAAAGGATAATTTCTTCGATCAGCTCCAGAACGCATTCGACCAGATTGTAGAGAATGGCCGTGAAATAACCATCCAGATCGTACTGGGAGAAAACTGCGAACTGGACGTATATTCGGAAGTAGGGAACAACGGCAACGACCTTCAGATCGAAATGGAAGACTGGTTGGCCGCCAATGCTTACAAAGGCGTTTACAGCGTGAACAGCAGCGATAAGATTCTGGACATCTCCATGCAGGTCCCCCTGTTCGACCAATCCACCGGTAATCCTTACTCGCCTTCGCGTTTGCGCGGAACATTACAGCGCTTCCTGAAAGAAATTCTTGAGTCTACCGGACACGAGCCGAAAGCAAGAGCGAATATCGGCCAGAAATTAGTCATCGGTATTGATTAAAACAACAACAATTAAAAACGAACTTTTATGAAAAAGAGTATAACACCCGTCGTACTTCTTATTTGTATCCTGTTTCAGTCCGGAGCGCAAAACACGATCAATTTTACAGCGGTATATCCGGATAACGACAAGCTGAGCAACGATATTAAGGAAGGCCTGAAACAAAAAGTCGAACAGATTATCGGCCGTAACAATGCCGGAGCCACTTCAATATATAACGCGTTCATTATTCAGCCGGAGCTGGATGTCCAGGACACCAAATCAACCGAAGGTCTGGTACGTAACGTGACTTTAGTAACAGGCGAATTGACCCTGACCGCTAAAAACCTTTACGATGAAAGTATCTATGGAACGCTTATCGTGAATCTTGAAGGCGATGCCGCCGGTAATCAGGAAACTGCGTTGAAAGCCCTCATGAAGAATATCAAGATCACCAATCCGGCCTTTACCCGCTTTATCCGTACCACCCGCGAAAAGATCATGGATCACTATATGGAAAACTGTCAAACCATTATGACCAAAGCGCAGACCATGATCTCTACCGATAAGATCGAAGAAGCAATGGGCTATCTGGGAAGCGTTCCGGAGGTGGTTCCGTGTTATGAAGACATTTCTTCGTTGATGACGTTGGCTTACTCGCATGCCAAGACGTTGGCCTGCGACCAAAAAGTACTTATGGCCCGCAGTAAATACGTGATGGGCGACTATGAATCAGCGTTGGAATTGTTGGCTGAAGTTCCTTCTTCAAGCACTTGCCGTGAAAGCGCCAAGGCTTTGACCGACTCAATCGCGAAGTATATCAATAAAGTTCCCGATACGGTTTTTGTTGACCGTGAGACCGTCGTCGAGGTTAAGAAACCGGCGGCTAAACCGGCCAACGACCGGTATCGCCTGAATATATCCTGTCCGGACTTCGGTTTTGATCTCATTTCGTGTGAAGGCCACGCAAGCAGCCAATCCGTCATTCTTTATTGCCGCCTGGTCAATAAAGCCAAAGAGGTGAACGCTTATATCCGCATGTATGACGTGATCGACGGCAATGGCGCGAAATATACGAACCTGACGCAATCAACCCTGTATGGATGTTCCGACCATTATTACAACAGTATGCCGACGGATATACCCGTGGCCAAATGTTTCGTGATTAAAGACCTGACCCATAAGTTGGATAAGTTGGCGTATGTAGCTATCGAGGCGCGGGGATGTAAGATAGAACTTCGCGACGTCCCTGTTACCTGGAAATAAATAAGGATATGAAAAAGAGAATGTTTCGTCATTGGATGCCGGTTGTAGCTTTGCTGTTGGCCGGTGGTGTGAGCGCCCAATCGTATAAAGTCATAGAGAGGAGCGATAAGAAGGCTCCGTTGTGGTATGAATCGGCCGAGTCCGGTTATATCGTAGCTTCTGCTGAAGCTGCTTCCATGGAAGAGGCCCGTCAGATGTGCCTGGCAAGTATCAAGCGTCAGATCCTGCAATCGGTGGCGGAGAACATTGAGTTTTCCGATTCACATGTCATGAAACAGACTACCGGCAATGACCGCATTACCGAGTTCCTTGACGAATATACAGCCGAAGGTTCTACCCGGGCGGCTTCGGTTCCTTTCATCAAGGGTATTTCCCTGTCAAAAGTAGACGGCTCGTATTGGGAGAAGCGGCGGGACAAGAAGACCGACGTCACAACCTACTGTTATGCCGTGCGTTATCCGTTCCCTGCATCCGAACACCGCATGTTGGTCATGGAGTTCGAGAAGCGTGATAAAGAGATGGAAGCGCTCGTTTCCGGACTGGAGAAAAGCATCGATACGGTAGAGTCTGTGGAAGAGATCAACCAACGCATCAACACGTTGCGTCCGGCTATGGATTATTTCTTCGATAAGACCCGTCAGCAATGGGTGAACGGCGTAGCCGACAACTATCGTAAACTGCCTAACTCCATTACTGTTAAGGGTGAAGCG
Source organism: Mediterranea sp. (in: CFB group bacteria) (assembly GCA_031258135.1). Lineage (GTDB taxonomy): Bacteria > Bacteroidota > Bacteroidia > Bacteroidales > Bacteroidaceae > Bacteroides. Next base: position 883 of record JAIRNG010000039.1, on the reverse strand, counting down.
ATCGACAATACGAATCACCGCGTAGCGTTGTGGTTGAATGGTAAGAAAATCAAAACCGGCGTTATGCCCAGGCTGACTTCGAATTGCGCATCCAGGCTGAAAGTTTCCCCTGAGGGTGATGACCTGCTGATCACCTTCGATAACGAAGACTGCCTGCCGGACGAAGTAAACGCTGTCGATGCGGTGTTTCGTTTGCATGGCAGAGCGCTTAAATACACCATTCATTTTGAAGCGCCCCAGGCAGATAAAGGTAAGAAAAGAACAAGACTGGGATATTGACCGGTACAATAGAAGATAAAGAATTGGGACGTCTGGTCGTGCGGGTTAATTCGCGCGCCGGACGTTTGATTTTCCGCACCAGGACGGATGCGATCTATATTACCGTACCTCCCGGTACAACGGATAAGGAGATAAAGAATGCCATCGAATCCCTGCGGCATAAGTTGCAGACAATGCGACAGCGCTTGCCGGGCCAGCGGCGGATCGATCCGGAGTTTCACATAGACGCCCCTTTCTTTAAACTGTCATTAGTGAGCGGCCAACGTGATAAATTCTTTGCCCGTTCAGAGCCGGGAGAGATGAAGATCATCTGTCCGCCGACGGCCGATTTTGATGATGAGAAATTGCAGGAGTGGTTGCATAAAGTCATTGAAGAGGCCTTGCGCCGGAATGCCGGGGCGATCCTTCCTTCACGGCTATCTATGCTTTCCCGTCAGCATGATTTGCCCTGTAATAAAGTGAAGATCAATTCCAGTCGCGGGCGGTGGGGGAGTTGTTCGGCCGGGAAGAACATTAACCTGTCTTATTTTCTGGTACTGTTGCCACAACACCTGATTGATTACGTCCTGTTACATGAGCTTTGCCATACCAAGGAAATGAACCA
>JAIRNG010000034.1 GCA_031258135.1 Mediterranea sp. (in: CFB group bacteria) | reverse complement strand
ACATTGCCAAAATTTGTGCATGAGGTGTTTGAAGCGATTTTTGAAATTTTCACCGACCGTTGGGTTGTGAAATACTCGAGCACCTTCGTCGCCTACGGCCTGTGCGAATGCTTCGTCGGTGCGGGCATCGTCATCTTTGAGGTTGGCATAGGCTGGGTTGTTGAGCAAGTCTTTGAAGTAGGGTGTTTTTTTGGTGAGTTTGACAATCTTTGCCCAGAGCTGCGGGTTATTCTTCCTGACTACATCGTTCCAGAGGTGGCCGAACTCGTGGATAGGGGTGTTGGCATTGAGTCGGGTGTCGTCGAAGTACACGATGCCGTTTTTCACTGCGCCGTACGCTTCGCCATCTGAGGTATGGAGTATTTTTGTGCCGTTACTTTCTTCGACTACTTTTGCTAGGGCCTTCTGCCCGAAGACCACTTTTTTTGCGAGGCCTGTTTTTTTGAGCAGTCCGGCCAGGACTTCGGCATCTTGGCGGGTTATTGTGTTGAACTGTGCGTTTACGGCTTTGAGAGAGGCCTCTGCTGACATTGCCTGCTCGCCCATGAACTGGAAGCGCAAGTCATTTTCCTTCGATGCCTGTGCAATCTTTGATTTACGGTCGTCTTTTATGTTTTTATTGTACTCCACAATCTGCAGTCCGGCGTCTTCAAGCGTTTTTCTGGTGGCGTCTGATATGCTGGATGGAACAACAGCTACTTTGAACTCGCCAATTCCTACCGCCCGCTGAACTTTATTTTCAAAATATTCAGTCGGCATATTGCGCAACCTGTCGATATAGTCGTTTGCTTTCTGCTTCATTTCTTCCGGGATTGCCGTAAAAATCGAAAATGCGTCTTTATCCCCTTGGGCGTGTTCTGAAAACGCTCCCGCCACATAATCGTAATAATCGAATTTTTTCGGGTCATACCGGTAATAAGCCTTCATCTCTTCTGCCAAATCGTCAAATTCGTTATTAACTTCCTCCTTCAGTTTCTCTATCGTCTCCTTATCTACAATCCTGTCGCGGCTGTCTTTTATTTCCTTCAACGTGCGGAACTGTTTTGCGGCGTTTGCACGGATGTTACCCGTGCCATACATAAATCCCTCCGAATCGCGTATTTTTTCAGTCATTATTTTGACGACATTATCAAGTGTATGCGGGATATAACGGCGATTCCCCGATGGCGTGAAGCCTGTGAATATGCGTTCCCGAATGTCAAGTTTCGACAGTTTATCATTCATCCATGCCTCCACTTTCCTGCAGTTTTCTTCGCTATACGTATATTTACGCGGATGGTTGCCATATTCATCCCGGGGTATCGGAATGTTGTGCTCGTTCAGGTATGCCGCTATTACCGCTTCCGTAGCATGACCTTTCAATGTTTCTTCCCTGTCAATATATTTATAATTCCCGCCGTTGTGATTGGCAAGACCAAGCAACTCGTCATGGAGTCGGTACCACTCCTTATCCTTGGCAAAATAGCGTTCCACTTCTGGATAACGCGGCGAATAAACATCTGCATTGAATACTCGGTTTTTATTCCGTTTCGGGTCGACCATGTCCGTGTTTCCTATCAGCGTTATTTCGCCATAATCTTCCATACTTCCGGCAGCATCCATTATGGCAATACTCGGCGCGGCAATGCCTCCCATTTTTGCGGCGTGAATCAGGTTGTTTTCGGACAGGTTGTGTATCGCAACAAGGTTATCTTCCCGCTTCTTCTGAAAGCGTATGTCGTTACTTTGGGTGTCGAAGTTGCCGTTGTTGTCGGTGGCGGACTTGATTTGGGCGGGGTGAATAGCCATGTAAATATCCTCTTCTAAATTGACGCCCTGTGCGCCGTCATAGTCCGCCTTTATCATATCCTTGCGCAATCCGTCAAAATGACCGCGATATGGATTGCACATATTCAGGAATGCTTCGTACAGTACCCCGTTGTCGCCTACGTATTGTCCGGCAAGCTCTTTGTCGGGCGTAAAGTAGGCGCCCTCGCCCAGCGAGCCTGTAACGCTCCAGAAAAATTTATTTTTTTGTCCAGTATCGGGATTTTTATATGTAATATGCTGGTTTTTTGTCATGAATTTGGTGAACTTGTTTCTGCTGCCATGATACATCACCAGCGGTTCGCCGTTCTCGTCCACGACTCTGGATGCGTTGCCGGAGTCATTTTCCCACTCCCCGAACCACTCCTTAAATGCTTGTGTCCGCACCTGCAACCATTGGCGCTCGTTAAGTTTTGTGGGCTGCCCGTTGGGGGCTTTCATGAAGGTGCCGGCGGCCTGTGTCGCCTTCTTGATTTCCGCCATCTCCTGTGCGTTGGCATCGGTGATGCCAGCGACGTCAAAGTCGTTAATGGCAGTATCGGTAGAGTGAGCTTGCCTGTATTTGTTTGTAAAACATTCTGACATCTTCCGGTGTTATTGGTATTGGATTGTCGTTTTTGTCTTTTTTGTGGTAGTTGCCGGCGAACAGCTCGGAAAATTCTTTTTGTGTCCACCGTTTGAAATTCACCAATCGTTCCTGTTCCGTCTTCCCCATCGCTTTCCATTCGGACTCCGAGATGTCAATTGAGCCAGTCGAGAACTTGCCTTCTTTCTTGGATAAGCCCTGATGGTCCTTATCTATTTCTTCAATGACCTGTGTATGGGTAATAACATCGTCAGAATAGCTAAACCATGGTTGCAGTTCTCTTCC
>JAIRNG010000156.1 GCA_031258135.1 Mediterranea sp. (in: CFB group bacteria) | reverse complement strand
GCATTAGTCTTTGAATATTAATTTTTTAAACTCTACAAATCATGTTAAAAGCCTTAGTCCGTGCATTTAAATTTGAAATGTTAGACATTTCCGCACTGCTGAAACTCTCATCGCTCCTGCTCGAAAAGGTATTCACACCCGTCAAAGTGCAAGCCGTCGGGATAGAAGAACCCTGTAAAGAATTATCGGAACTGCACACCAAGTTTGCAGATATACTCAAACACAACCCGACACTCCTCGAAACGGAGCCGCTGAGCAAGGATGTGGCCCGGCTCCGCACCCTGCTGGGGGTGTTCGGCGACAGCCTGCGCGTGGCCGGGATCACAGGCGATGCCGACACCGCTGAAAAAGTAAGGGTGGTGAGCAACATCGCCGCACCCTACCTCAAAAACAGGAGCCATTCGACCATGATGTCGCTGCTGGGCAACGCCCAAGACCTGTGCGATGCGCTCGGGAGCGATGTAAACGCCCCCAAGGTGAACGCGCTGGGCCTGACCGGACAGTTGGCGGCCATCAAAGAGCTGGAACAACAGAGCAGCCGGCGGATTGACCTCCGCGGCGAAGAAAAGGAATACCGGAAGAAACTCGGAACAGCCTCCAAAGCCCGCTCGGCGCTACAGAAACAGTACCGCTTCATCTTCACGAGCGTGCTCTCGACACTCTATCACATCACCACCGACAACGAAGTGAAGAACGCCCTGACGGAAATGCTCGACCACATCAACGCCACGCTCGACTCCTTCCGCTACCTCACCGGCGGCGGCACCGGCGACGGCACCGACGACTACGGCGATCCCCACAAACCCGGCCTCCCCGGCGACCCCGACACCGGACCCGCAGACCCACCCAACGGCGGAACGTACATCGACCCGAACGCTTGATAAATTGAAAACTGAAAATCCGTGAAATCCGTGAAATCCGTGTCTGAAAAAATCTCTGACACGGATTTCACGGATCACACGGATTCTTTTAGTTTTATAATCTGCGGAAATCCGCGTTAATCTGCGTTTCAAATATCAGAAGAAGTTACCATTTATAATTGATACCAAAACTCAGCAGCTCCTGTAACTGGAAATAGCTGTAATCGTCCACACGTTTGGCATTATCATCAAAACGCGCATGCACGAACAGTTTGGTAGACAGATACCGGTTCAAGACAAAATTGAAGGTGTTCTCCCATTCGGCTTCTACCTTTTTATAGTTGGTAAAGTAATAAAACCTTGAATTCAGGATTACGGACGGAACGATCGTCCACGAGAGTGTTGTCTGTATCTTCGAACCGAAGTCATTCAATGTCGACTTCCCTTCCTCCAGGCCAAAACGGGTTTCATCTACCTGATCCGAGCCCACATAGCGGAAATTATATGTTAAAGGTGAGATAAAGACCGAGAGGTTCATTCTGTCATTCTTCTCTTTATAGTCCATACCGACACTGAGAATCACATTGGCCGGAGCCAGAAACGCCGACTGCACATCGTTTGTATTGGTCTTGTAATTACGGAAGAACTGGGAGTTAAATTCCGCAGATACCGTGTAATACCATTTGGAAGCTGCCTGAATACCCAGTTTACTGTATAAGCGAAGAAGGTCGGTATTCATTTTATAGCTGTGTATCGTATCGGAAGCAGCCGTCATAAAACCGACTTTGGCCTCAAACATATTTTCAAACTGAAATTTCATCTTATCATTGTAGTTTGCAAAAAGCTGAAAATAGCCTAACATCGACTTGCTGCTTTCTCCCCCTTTATACCAGTTGCCGGATATATAATTCTGGGTAAACTGCAATGATCCGTTTCCTCCGGTTATCCAGAAATTAGGTTTACGGATAACAACTTCGGCCTTACCGAATGAAGTATCCGCCGGTTCGGCTTCAAATAGAGATAATATGGTGGTCTTTGGAGAAGGCTTCACCTCTATATCCTTACGGAACACCTTCCGGCTAAGTATGCGGTCTTCGGTGGTGACGACGTACTCCGGATGATTCACATAAGTATCCATCAGCACACGGTTCACTTGCCTGTTTATCCTGTCGATGGAAGTAAAAGCATCCCCGTTCACCGGAAGCGACTCTGCACGGGAATCGGCAACGGCTTCCAAAGGCCGGAACGTCCATATCATTTCATTGATCTGCCTGACCGGCGCATGATAGAACGCGAACGGAGTAAAAAGCCGGTAATAATAAGGATTAGGAATAATATGCCGCATCGGCAGCGTATCGTTATTTAAAGAATCCAACCGGCCGAAATAGTATTGATAGAGCAAGGATGGCGGCGATATGGTGTCCTGCTGTAACACCGTGTCCTGCTCCAATATCATGTCCTGACTTTCTCCGGTTGTCTCTGTTACGTGTTGTCCCGAAGCTGAAAAAGCGAACGGAAACGTCATCATTAACAATAAAAAGAATCTGTTCATAAACTACGGCATTTGGTTGCGAAATTACATAAATAAATGAAATGGTATGTACTTCTTCGTTTATTTTTATAATTTTGCGTCTTTTAGAATCGGATAAATTAAAATCATAAAACAGTGGGAGAAACTAAGTATATTTTCGTCACAGGCGGTGTGGCCTCTTCACTTGGAAAAGGCATTATTTCGTCATCCATCGGTAAATTGTTACAGGCAAGAGGCTATAACGTAACGATTCAGAAGTTCGACCCTTATATCAACATTGATCCGGGAACGTTGAATCCATACGAGCATGGCGAATGTTATGTTACGGTGGATGGGCATGAGGCCGATCTTGATCTGGGACATTACGAACGCTTCCTGGGAATAGAGACCACCAAGGCGAATAACATCACCACCGGACGCATCTACAAGAGCGTTATCGACAAAGAACGCCGCGGCGACTTTCTGGGCAAAACCGTGCAGGTCGTTCCTCACATCACCGATGAGATCAAGCGTAACATCAAGTTACTTGGAAATAAGTACAAGTTTGATTTTGTAATTACTGAGATCGGTGGCACTGTGGGTGACATCGAATCGCTCCCTTACATGGAAAGCCTTCGCCAACTGAAATGGGAATTGGGACAGAACGCACTCTGCGTACATTTGACTTATGTACCTTTTCTGGCTGCCGCCAAGGAGTTGAAAACGAAACCGACCCAACATTCGGTAAAAGAGTTGCAGTCGCTTGGGATTCAGGCTGATGTCTTAGTGCTTCGTTCCGAGCACGATTTAAGCGCTAACCTGAGAAAAAAGGTAGCCCTGTTCTGCAATGTGGAAGAAGAGGCGGTGATACAGTCTGTTGACGTACCTACCATTTACGAAGTGCCACTGAAGATGCAGGAACAGGACCTGGATAAAACAATCCTTCGCAAGATGGGACTTCCGGCAGGCAAGGACCCGGACCTGAAGGCTTGGCGTACATTCCTTGCCCGTCGCGCAAAGGCTTCCGAGATCGTTACGATCGGGCTGGTGGGTAAATATGTGGAATTACAGGATGCCTATAAATCTATCCTGGAGTCACTCTCGCAGGCAGCGACTTATAATGACCGGAAACTGAAGATCGAATATATCCAGTCGGAAACGATAACGCCTGAAAATATAGGTGAGAAGCTCGGTAAAGTGGATGGAATCGTTATTTGCCCGGGATTCGGTTCGCGCGGGATAGAAGGCAAATTCGTTGCGGCTAAATATACCCGCGAGCATGATATCCCTACGTTTGGCGTTTGTCTGGGTATGCAATGCCTCGCCATTGAGTTCGCCCGCAATGTGCTGGGATATGCCGGAGCGAACTCCGTGGAGATGGACGAGAAAACCCCGTACAATGTGATCGACATCATGGAAGAACAGAAAGCGGTGACCAACATGGGAGGAACGATGCGTCTCGGAGCATACGAGTGTGTGATCGGCAAAGACTCCAGGGTATTTGAAATCTACGGTCAGGAACATATTCAGGAACGTCATCGCCACCGCTATGAGTTCAACAATGACTACCGTCAGGAATACGAGCGGAACGGAATGAAATGCGTGGGTATGAATCCGGAGTCCGGTCTGGTGGAAATCGTTGAGATTCCTACGCTGAAATGGTACATCGGTACGCAATTCCACCCGGAATACAGAAGTACGGTGTTGAACCCTCATCCTTTATTCCTGTCGTTTATTAAAGCGGCTATCGACAAGTAAAACAAGTATAAAAACAGATAAAAATTAAATATGGATAAAAATACCATCACCGGGCTTGTACTGATCGCTCTCTTATTAATCGGGTTCAGTTATTTCAGCCGTCCGGACGAGGAACAAATGGCCGCATGGAAACGATATAATGACTCCATTGCCGTTGTACAACAGCAAGAAGAGGCGCTTAGAGCCAAAACCGCCGCGGCGCTGGCCAATGAAGAAGAAGAGGTTGCGGTGGATTCCGCTTCCACCTTCTTCCTGTCATCCCAGGGAGAAGAAGTTTTCACGACCATCGAAAATGAGTGGGTAAAGATCACGTTGACAAACAAAGGCGGGCGGGTATATTCGGTACTGTTGAAAGCGTATAACGATCAGGAAAAACAACCCTTGACGCTCTTCAACGGGAAAGATGTAGCCATGAACTTCTATTTTTACAATAAGAAAGAAGCGATACAGACAAAAGAGTACTTTTTTCAACCCGTAGAGAAAACGGCCCATAGCGTGACCATGCGTCTGTTTTCGGATGACTCCAGTTATATTGACTTTATCTACGTTCTCCGCCCGGACAGTTACATGATGGACTTTACCATCCGGGCAAACAACATGGACGGCAAACTATCGGCATCCACCCGGTACGTGGATATCGAATGGTCTCAACGCTCCCGCCAGCATGAGCGTGGGTTTACGTATGAGAACCGTTTGTCGAACCTGACGTATAAATACACGAACGACGATCCGGATTACCTGTCCGAATCAAAAGATGAAGAGAAGTCCGTACCCGAACGTCTGGACTGGATTGCCTATAAGAATCAGTTTTTCTCTTCGGTATGGATCGCGGATCAGAGCTTTGACAAAAACGTGTTGAGATCCAAGCCGGAAAAGCAAGGCAGCGGATATGTAAAGAGCTACTCCGGTGAAATGAGTACGTTCTTTGATCCGAAAGGCGAAGAACCGACCACCATGCATCTATATTTCGGACCCAATCACTACAAAACGCTGAAAGCGTTCGACGAGGGACGTAAGGATAAGTGGGAACTTCATAACCTGGTCTATCTGGGATGGCCTGTCGTTCGCCAGATCAACCAATGGTTTACGGTCAATATTTTCGACTGGCTGTCCGGCTGGGGGTTAAGCATGGGAATCGTACTGTTGCTCATGACCATCATCGTGAAGATCGTTGTCTTCCCGGCCACATGGAAAACGTATATCTCTTCGGCCAAGATGCGCGTACTTAAGCCGCAGATTGAAGAGATCGGCAAGAAATATCCGAAGCAGGAGGATGCCATGAAGAAACAGCAGGAAACAATGGCGCTGTATAGCAAATACGGAGTCAGCCCGATGGGTGGATGTTTGCCTATGCTTCTCCAATTCCCGATATTGATGGCGCTTTTTATGTTTGTACCCAGCGCGATCGAATTGCGTCAGGAAAGTTTCCTGTGGGCGGACGACCTTTCAACGTATGATGCGCTTATCACTTTCCCATTCAACATACCTTTCCTGGGTGACCATCTGAGCCTGTTCTGTTTATTGATGACAGTGACCACTATCCTGAATACGAAGTTCACAATGGCTCAACAGGAAACCGGACAGCCGCAAATGGCCGCCATGAAATGGATGATGTATCTGATGCCTGTCATGTTCCTGTTCATCCTGAATGACTATCCTTCGGGCCTTAACTACTATTATTTTATCTCTACGCTGATCAGTGTATTGACTATGATCGTTCTGCGCAGGACGACGAACGAGGATAAACTGCTGGCCCAACTGGAAGCCAACAAAGCACGGAACAGGAATAAAAAGAAATCAGGCTTTGCCGCCCGTCTGGAGGCTATGCAGAAAGAGCAGGAACGTTTGATGAAAGAACGCGCCAAAAAGCAGAAGAAATAACAGCGAAGCGCCAAAATCACATATAAAATATGAAATCAGTAAGTCTAATGATGATGTCGGCAGCGATGATGCTGGCTTCCTGTAACACTCAGGATACAGGGAATGCCAAACAGGTTCTGATCGGAAAATCGGACATCAGAATCGAAGGAAAACGTATGACCCCCGAAGCGCTGTGGGCAATGGGACGCATTGGCGGGTTGTCTGTTTCTCCCAATGAAAAACAAGTGGCCTATACGGTGGCTTATTACAGTGTGAAAGAAAACAGGAGTAACCGTGAAGTGTTCGTAATGAACATTGACGGAACGGACAACAGGCAGATCACCCGCACGCCTTACGGCGAAAATGAAGTCGTATGGATCAAGGGAGGAAGTAAGCTGGCGTTCCTGAGCGTTGAAAGCGGAAGCAGCCAGTTATGGGAAATGAACCCGGACGGAAGCGGCCGCAGGCAGCTCACTGACTACGATGGAGATATCGAAGGTTTCGCTTTCTCACCCGACGAAAAGAAACTTCTGTTCGTTTCGCAGGTTAAAACCGTAAAAAGTACGGCAGACAAGTATCCCGATCTTCCTGAAGCGACAGGCATCATCGTAAACGACCTCATGTATAAGCATTGGGATGAATGGGTAACGACAGCTCCCCATCCGTTCGTCGCCGATTTCGATGGTAACGGGATCAGCCATATCATAGACATCATGGAAGGCGAACCATACGAAAGTCCGATGAAGCCGTTCGGCGGCATGGAACAATTGGCGTGGAACGGTACTTCGGACAAGGTTGCATATACTTCCCGCAAGAAAACGGGAATGGCTTATGCCGTATCTACCGATTCGGATATTTACATCTATGACCTCAAGTCCAAAGAGACCGTAAATATCACCGAAGGCATGACGGGATATGATACCCATCCGCAATATTCGCCCGATGGTAACGCCATCGCATGGCTAAGCATGGAGCGTGACGGTTACGAAGCCGATCAGAACCGTTTGTTCGTCATGGATACGGAAACAGGCGAAAAGCGCTTTGTCAGCAAGGCTTTTGAATCCAATGTGGACGATTTCTGCTGGAGCAAGGACGCACAGACCATCTATTTTATTGGGGTGTGGCATGGGAAAACGCAAATCTATGCGCTTAACGTATCCGATAGCTCCATCAGGCCGGTCACAGCGGGCGTTCATGACTATGCATCCGTAGCGTTGTGTGGAGACAAGCTGATCGCTAAACGCCATTCCATGAGCATGGCCGACGAGATCTATGCCGTAGACATCGATGGCGGCGCAACCGTCCAACTGACTTCCGAGAACCGGCATATTTACGACCAGCTCGAAATGGCCGGAGTGGAAGAACGCTGGATCAAGACAACAGACGGCAAGCAGATGCTGACCTGGGTTATCTACCCTCCGGGGTTTGATCCGGACAGGAAATATCCTGCCCTGCTCTATTGCCAAGGAGGGCCGCAAAGCGCCGTAAGCCAATTCTGGTCATACCGTTGGAACCTGCAGATCATGGCGGCCAATGATTATATCATTGTGGCCCCCAACCGTCGCGGATTGCCGGGATTCGGCCTGGAATGGAATGAAGCGATCAGTGGAGACTATGGCGGTCAATGCATGCGGGACTACTTCTCGGCCATTGACGAAGTTTCCAAAGAACCATTCGTTGACAAAGATCGTCTGGGCTGTGTCGGCGCCAGTTTTGGCGGATTCTCCGTGTACTGGCTTGCCGGACATCATGACAAACGCTTCAAAGCCTTTATTGCGCATGACGGCATGTTCAATATGGAAATGCAATACCTGGAAACCGAAGAAATGTGGTTTGCCAACTGGGATATGGGCGGCGCATACTGGGAAAAGAATAATCCGGTCGCCCAACGCACCTTTGCCAACTCGCCGCATAAATTTGTAGATCGATGGGATACGCCCATTCTTTGTATCCACGGAGAAAAAGACTATCGCATCCTGGCGTCACAGGGGATGGCGGCATTCAACGCGGCGGCGCTCCGCGGCATACCGGCGGAACTTCTTATCTATCCGGATGAGAACCACTGGGTGCTCAAACCGCAAAACGGCATACTGTGGCAACGCACATTCTTTGAATGGCTGGATAAGTGGCTGAAATAAGAGGATAAAACAGAAAAAATGACGGATATGAGAATAAATATTTTGGTATGCGATTGGTTTGAGGGATTGCTCCCTGATTTTGTGCCTTCATTCCCTCATTTGTTTTATCGGCTGTTTGATGCTGTGTCTCCACACCCGTCTTACAGATTGTTTGATGTACAGAAAGGTGAGTTTCCCCAAGTGTTGAACCGGGAGGAACTGTATATTGTGGCCGGTAGCCGGGCCGGAGCGTACGAAGATATTCCCTGGGTAAAAGCCGTATTGGAGTTTATCCGGAGAGGATATAATGAAAACATTAAGATGGCAGGGATATGTTTTGGCCATCAGGCCGTTGCACAAGCTCTGGGAGGGAAGGTCGAACCGTCGCCCGGAGGCTGGGGAGCAGGCGCGAGAAGATCGAGAATCGTGCACCCTAAAGCCTTGCGATTCTTTCCGGATGGCGAACTTTGTTTATACTATAATCATAATGACCAGGCCGTTACGCTGCCCCCCATGGCTGAACAGGTTGCGACAAGCGATTTCTGCGAAAATGAAGCATTCATTATAGGAGATAACATCCTGTGCTTTCAGGGACATCCCGAATATTCAAAAGAGTATATGGCGCATGTCCTTGAAACGGCAAAAGCGCCTCAGAATATAAAAGAAAAAGGCATGGAAAGCCTGAAAGAAAAGGCGATGAATGAAGCAACCGCCAAATGGATGATAAGTTTATAAAAAGAACCATTCCCGCCGGCGGACGGCTTCTGAGTTTGGCATTTTTTTGTTTCTCTCATTGATTTTCGTTTGATTTTCGGCGGTTTACGATTTATTTGTGTTTGTTTTGGGTGTCCCAGCTTTGTTTTAAAGAAGAAGCCGAGATAGCTTCTTTGGTATTACAAGGAAAAAGAGTGGATCAGATCACGTGGAGGGCAAATGGCATTTGATCTTACCTTTGACCGTTTTCAAACAGAACAGGTACCGGATAATATTGAGCATATAATTCCCTGCGGGACAGAGTTGTTACTATCTCCTGTATTTAATGAAATGGGCTTTAATTCAGTTTAAAAATCCACCACCATAAGTGGTGGATTCATTGTAAATGAAGATGGGTACACGGATTACGCGGATGAACACGGATGTTGAACACAGATTTCCATGCGGCATCGTAATAGCGTATTCGACGCAACTTTTCGGGATACAGCTAGGGAGGGTTGCCGGTGGCAATTAGCTGATTATCAACATCTCAAAGAACTTTCTTTTTAAATCAACGCAACACTAATGATTCTCAATTTTCAATTTAAGAAGTCTTCATATTGGTATATACGGCCTGAATGTCTTCGTCATCTTCAAGTTTTTCTACCATTTTCTCGATAGTAGCGCGTTGCTCTTCGTTCAATTCCTTTTCATCGGTCGGGATACGGGTGAACTCGGAGCTTTTGATGTCAAAGTCATGTTCTTCCAGATATTTCTGGATAGCGTTAAATGACTGAAATTCGGCATACAATGTGATTTCTCCGTCTTCATCATCGTAATCCTCCTCTACCCCATAGTCAATCAGCTCCAGAATCAAATCTTCCACAGCAACATCATCTTTCCGGATGATTGTAAAGACCGACTTATGGCTGAACATAAAGTCCAGGCTGCCGGAAGTTCCCAGCGACCCGCCGAACTTGGTGAATATGCTGCGTACATTGGCCACCGTACGTGTTGTGTTGTCCGTAGCCGTTTCCACAAGGACGGCAATGCCGAAAGGTCCATAGCCTTCATACACCATTTCTTTATAATCTTTCTGGTCTTTACCCATTGCATTCTTGATCGCACGGTCAATATTGTCTTTCGGCATATTTTCACGTTTGGCCGTAGCAATGATCGCTCTCAGGTGAGGGTTATTCTCCGGGTCGGGCCCTCCGGCTTTCACTGCAATAGCGATTTGTTTACCTACGCGGGTAAATACACGGGCCATATTACCCCATCTCTTGAGCTTGGTAGCTTTTCTGTATTCGAACGCTCTTCCCATTGTTATTCGGGTCTTTAAATTATTGTCTATTCGTTGGAAGCGGACAACTCCTGAAATTATCTTAGCTTTGCTCCCAATTTATCTTCAAGGTTCTTCACCATTCTGGACATGATCCTGTCAATCACCTTATCGGTCAATGTCTGACTTTCGTCCTGAAGCACAAAGCTGACGGCATACGATTTCTTTCCGGCTTCCAGGTTTTTACCTTCATATACGTCGAACAGGGAAACGTCGCGTAGAAGTTTTTTCTCTGTTTCGTAAGCGATCTTTTCAATCCGGGCGAACCGGACATCCTTATCGATCAGCAGCGCCAAGTCACGTTTTACTGCCGGAAATTTAGATAATTCCCGGTAGCCGGTCTTCACCCGGCGGATGGCTTTCATCAATTCCGCCCAGTTCAATTCGGCAAAATAAACCTCATTGTCTATATCAAACGCCTTTTGTATCTTGCCTGAGACGATTCCGAACACCGCCAGTTCCTTTCCGCCGGGCGTATGAACCGAAAGAGCGGCAGAGAATATATCGTCTGCCGGATGACCGGCGGCCGGATGGGGCAAATCAAGTCCCAGCCGGACAAATATGTTCTCAACATAAGCTTTCAATTCATAAACAGAAGCGTTCTCATCCGCATGCGCCCACGAATTGGCCACCCGCTTACCCGTCAGCCACAGTCCCAGATGATATTCTCCGGAGTAGGCGTCAAGCGCTTTCTGCTGTGTCTTTTTCTCCTTATCGAAAGAATAGCAGTTACCAAATTCAAAGAATCTCAAATCCGCATGCCTGCGATTGGCATTGCGGGCTATACTTTCCAATCCTCCGAAAAGCAACGTCCGGCGCATGGCGTTCAGGTCTGCGCTCAACGGATTCAACAGCCTGACCGAATGTTCCGCCGGAAATGACGTCAGTCCGTCATAATACGCGGCGCGCGTGAGTGAGTTATTCATGATCTCGTTGAAGCCGCAACCCACTAATTGTTCGGAGATCAGGTTCTGCAGCTTATACGATTTATCTTCTTCACCCTTCGTTGTGAGGCTCGAGGTCAACGTGGCCGGTATCTCTATGTGATTATATCCGTATATGCGGAGAATGTCTTCAATGACATCCACATCGCGCTGTACATCCACACGGTATGGAGGCACGGACAGCGTAACGCCTTCGCCCGTTTCTTCGAGTATCTTCATCTCCAGGCTGGTTACGATACGCTTTATGGTTTCCGCCGGAATATGTTTTCCTATCAACGAATCAGCCTTCTGATAAGACAGGTTCACGATAAAATCCTTGACGGGAGCATCGTACACATCTTTGATATCCGAAGAGATCGTACCGCCGGCAATCTCTTTCACCATCAGGGCGGCCAGTTTCAGACAGTAGATCGTAGCATTGGGGTCAACCCCCCGTTCAAAGCGGAAAGAGGCGTCAGTGTTCAATCCATGGCGGCGGGCGGTCTTGCGTACCCAGGTCGGATGGAAGCAGGCGCTTTCAATAAATACATTCTTCGTTTCTCCGGTCGACCCGGATTCCAACCCGCCGAATACACCGGCAATACACATGGGGGCTTCCCCATTGCAAATCATCAGATCGCGGCCGGACAACCGGCGCTCTACCCCATCCAGCGTTACAAACGGGGTTCCTTCCGGCAGTGTTTTTACGATAACAACGTTGCCGGCTATCTTATCCGCATCAAAACAGTGCAACGGCTGGCCGAACGCATACAGTATATAGTTTGTAACATCTACCACATTATTGATGGGGCGCAAACCGATGGTACGCAATTTATCCTGCAGCCAGCCCGGACTCTCCTTTACCGTCACTCCTTTCACCGAAACGCCGGCATAACGCGGACAAGCCTCCCTGTTCTCTACGATTACACGGATGTCCCGTTCATGGTTATCAACAGTAAAGTGGTCCGTTCCGGGCTTGCGCAGCGCCGTTTCGTATCCGTTCTGCACGAGATAGGCGTACAGGTCACGGGCAACCCCGTAGTGTGAGCAGCCGTCTGCGCGGTTGGGCGTAATGTCCACCTCCAGCAGGTAATCGCTCTTTATCTGATAATAGTCCCTGGCCAATGTACCCGCAGCAACATCCGGAGGCAAAACAATGATACCGTCATGGCCGGCGCCTGTTCCGATCTCATCCTCGGCACAGATCATGCCGCAGGACTCCGCTCCCCTGATCTTTGATTTTTTTATTGTAAAAGGTTCTTCGCCATTGTAAAGGATCGCACCTATGGTGGCTACCACTACCTTCTGTCCGGCAGCGACGTTAGGAGCGCCGCAGACAATCTGTACCGGCTCTCCGTTGCCCAGATTGACGGTAGTGATGTGCAAATGGTCGGAATTGGGATGATCTTCACACGTCAATACTTCGCCTATGACCAAACCTTCCAAACCGCCCCTGACGGTTTGCACCTCCTCTGCAACGTCGGTTTCCAAACCGACCGAGGTCAGGGCGGCGGCGACTTCACCGGGGGTAAGACTGAAATCGACATATTCCTTCAGCCAGTTATACGAGATATTCATATAGTATGTATTTACTGTTTTTCCGAAAAAAGACGTGCAAAGGTAACAAGTTTTTTGGGAGAGCGGGAACAATTCCATGGAAAAAAAATTCCCCTTTTACCACGCCAGGCAAGGGGAACTTACAAACAAAACAACAAAGAATGTCGTGATTCACATCAAAACACCTCAAATATTGTGCAAAGGTAACAAGTTTTTTGGAGAGTGGGAACAATTCTATAAAAAAAATTCCCCTTTACCACGCCAGGCAAGGGGAACTTACAAACAAAACAACAAAGAATGCCGTGATTCACATCAAAACACCTCAAATATAGTGGTTTTTATTATGGTTTCTATTTTATTCATAATACATGTTTGTCGTTAAAGAACAATGCAAAGATCGCAGCTTTTTCCGGTCTGCAAAAGGTCTACATTACCGAATGAATCGCACTTTTTACCTGTTCTGACGCTTTTCGATTTTTTGTGTATATTCTATTCATAATACATGTTTATCGTTAAAGAACAATGCAAAGATCGCGACATTTTCCGGTCTGCAAAAGGTCTACATTACCGAATAAATCGCACTTTTTACCGATTCGGCCATTTATCCGTTTTTTTTGTGTACGGAATATGAATAAAAAACTGATTATCATGGAAATATCCAATCTCTCACGCCACTATGATCCGCCAACCGGACAAAAAATCAACGGCTCTCAAAGTGCGTCGCAATCGGGCTTACAGGGTAAAAAAGGGGGATGCTCATTAAACGTCCGTTTAATGACACACAAAAATATTCTTTTTATTTAGATATAGCAAATTTTATAAAAATAAATTTCAGAATTGCTTCAATACCTCTCCAAAAGGGCGTTCCGGATTAGTCTTTTATTATAAAAGATGACTTCTTTAAGGTTCTGAACGGGGATTCCGGCTTGTCCCCAAAAGTTGTGTCATTAAACGGACGTTTAATGACACAATCAGTTAAACTTAAAAATGAGAGCCTATGAAGACATGAGAACCTATCTGTGTTAACCGAACAAATGGACGGAACAGCTCAGCCTGGGCCGTTACTTACCTTATTATTATTATCAACTAACTAAATTTAAGAAAGTTATGAATTTAAAATTTGAATCAAGATGGCGGATATTCGTCGAAAAAAGCAGTAAATTCATTGGGGTATGCGCATTACTGTGCGCCGCCGTCCAGCCGGTGACAGCTACCGGAAGCCCCAGTCCGGCAGGAGAAACGACAGCCTCTGTGCAACAATCCATTAAGATAACGGGACGTGTTTCGGAGGGTTCAGGGGGTGACGCCCTTATCGGCGCCAGCGTTATTGAGAAAGGAACCGGCAACGGAACGATCACCGACATTAATGGAAATTTCTCCATTACCGTTTCGTCCGGCGCAACGCTGGTGGTGAGCTACCTGGGTTATCAGCCGAAAGAGGTGGTTGTGAGGGAAAGAACTCACTATGAAGTGACATTGAGCGAAGACTCGCAGATGCTGAATGAAGTCGTGGTCGTGGGTTACGGTACGGTGAAAAAAGCCAACCTGACCGGCTCCGTCGATCAGATCAAGGGCGAGGTGTTGTCCAACCGGCCGATCGTTTCGGTGGCGCAGGCCTTGCAGGGTACGATTGCCAACCTGAACGTGACTTCCGGCACATCTACCGGCACGAACTCCGGTGGCGCCCCGGGCGCACGGATGTCGTTCAATATCCGCGGGGTGACCGGTCTGACCAGCGGTTCGGCCTATTCATCCGCGTCGCCGCTGTTTGTGGTGGACGGTATCCAGTCGCAAGACATCAATGCCGTCAACCCCGATGACATCGAAAGCATTTCGGTGCTGAAAGATGCGGCTTCGGCGGCCATCTACGGTTCGAACGCGCCTTACGGGGTGGTATTGATCACCACTAAGAAGGGTGCGCGCGATGCGAAACCCGCCGTTACGTACAGCGCCAACTTCGGATGGTCAAGCCCGATCAACGTGCCTACCCAGATGAATTCGCTGGACTTTGCCAAAACGATGAACGACGCCGGACAGAACACGCGGAAAGCCAATTTCTTTACCGACAAAGAGATGAAACGGATCGAAGATTATTACTACGGCAGGATCAACACATCGACTGTGGCTATGACGAATAAAAGCTGGGCCAGTTTTGACGATCTGGGAAGCGGACGCAGCAACGACAACGTGAACTGGTATGACATCTATCTCAAAGACAACTCGTTCACGCAGCAGCACAATGTGGGATTGTCGGGCGGAAGCAGCAATTCCTCCTATTACGTAGGCGCCGGATACAACCAGAAAGGCGGGATATTAAGATTCGGGGACGACTCCTTCAAGCGTTACAATGTCCGCGCCAACCTGTCGTCGAACGTCACGGACTGGTTCACCGTCAACGTGCGCGGGTCGTTTACGCGGGGCATTACCGACCGTCCCAGCCAGACCGGAGCCGACAATTTCATGCAGAACATTGCGCAGCGCTGGCCCACCATTCCCTACATCACTCCCGACGGCTATTACAGCGAGGTGAGCAACATTTACGCCTACCTGCACGGCGGGCGCAACAAAACGGTGGACGACGTGACGGTCATTACCGGCGAGTTTGTGATTACCCCGGTAAAGAACTGGAACACGACGTTCAACTACACCTTTACCGACAACAACGTCGACAATCAGGTGAACGCCCTGCATTACACGCTTTACGACACCGAAGGCACACCTTATTATATGCCGAATGTTTCGAAATATACGCAGGGAAAGGACAACCTGTCGCGCACGCGGTCGGATTACGAGCAATATACCATCAATGCGTTCACGTCTTATGAATTGAACGTGGGCGACCATTACCTGAAAGGGCTGGCCGGCTTTGCCCAGGAAGAGTTCCGTAATTACCGGATCACTTCGGGCACGGGCAACGGTACGCTCTATACCACCGAAGTTCCTACGTATCAGACCATTTACGGCAACACGCCTTCCATCGGCGAGCCGCTGAAGGAAACGCTGGTGACCCGCGGCGCCTTCGGCCGGATCAATTACGGTTACAAGGAAAAATACCTGTTGGAACTCAACGGCCGTTACGACGGAACGTCGCGCTATTTGCAGGATGTACGCTTCAAGTTCTATCCCGGCGTTTCTGCGGCATGGGTCGCTTCATCGGAAAGTTTCTGGGGCGGCGACGTGGTGACTTCGCGCATAGATATGTTGAAACTCCGCGCTTCTTACGGTTCGCTGGGCGAACAGAGCGGCGGATATTACCCCTTCTATCCGAGTCTGGCGATGGCTTCGGCAACGGCAAGCCAAAGCAACTGGCTGTTCAACGGCAATCGTTATGCCGCGGTGGCTTATCCGACCACAAACGGTCTCATTGACGGTACGCCCAGTATCTCCAATCCCAATCTGACGTGGGTGACGAGCACCACGATAGATTTCGGTCTGGACATCGCCCTGCTCAGCAGCCGTTTGTCGGCTACGTTCGACTGGTACCGCCGTTCTTCGGACGACGTGGTAGGCCCTGCCGAAGAACGGCCGGCCGTGTTGGGCGCGTCAGCCCCGCAGACCAACAACGCCGCGCTGGAGACCAACGGATGGGAATTGACATTGACCTGGAGAGACCGCATCGCCGATTTCAGTTATGGCGTGCGGGGAACGCTGGCCGATTCGAAAACGACGGTGAAAAAATATCCCAACCTGACCCGCGCCATTGCCACATGGTATGAAGGCGCCGTCATCGGCAATATCTGGGGATACGTCACCGAGGGCTACTATACGCAGGCGGAACAGGATGCCGGAATCGATCAGGACCGCCAGAAAAGCCTGGGTACGAACTGGACGGCCGGCGACATCAAATACAAGAACCTCGATGATGATCCGTTGATCACCCGCGGCGACAATACGCTGGACAATCCGGGCGACCGCACAATCATAGGCAACAGCAGTCCCCGCTTCACGTATGGCCTTACGCTGGACGCCGAATGGAAAGGATTCGACATCAGCGCCTTCTTCCAAGGCATAGGCAAAAGGGATTATTTCATACCGACCGGCTCCGTGGGCATGTTCTGGGGAATACCTAACAGCGAATGGCAAGCGGCCCTGTTCACCATTCACAAAGACCGCTGGACGCCGGAAACGCCCAACGGCTATTTCCCGAAATATTACCTGACCAATGCACAGAACGGAAAAAACCAGCAGCCGCAGACCAAATACCTGCAGGACGCCTCTTATTTGCGGTTCAAGAACCTGCAGATCGGGTACACCTTTCCCAAACAGTTGTTGAATAAAGCCGGCATCGGCAAACTGAGGGTCTACGTGAGCGGCGAGAACCTGGCTACGATAACGGATTTCGTAAAGACCATCGACCCTGAATTTCTGTCTAACCTCGGTACGATCTATCCGTTGCAACGCACATGGTCTGTCGGCCTGAATCTTTCATTTTAATTATGAATACATTTAAAATAAACGTCATGAAAAGAATATATTTATCTTTATCCTTAGTTGCCGGACTGTTGCTGGCGGGTTCATGCAACGATGAATTTATGGACCGCGTGCCGGAGAACAGCGTCAATGACGGCGCACTGTGGAAGTCGCCGACCGATCTGCAATTGTATGTCAACAACCTCTACAACCGCAGCGACCTGCTGGCCCGGGACGAAGGGGGCGGCGGAAGCTGTAACATCGGGATATATACCCTCGACCGCGACAACGGAAGCGACACGGAAATCCCGCGCGACCATAACACCCACATGAACGGAGAGACCATCGTTCCGACGACCTCCGGCTGGGCTTCCGGCGATTGGGCTGCCCTGCGCGACATCAATTATTTCTTTGCGCATTACGGGAATGCTACCGGCGATGCGGCGGAGATTAATAAATATGTAGGCGAAGCGTTGGTCTTCCGGGCCATTTTCTATTTCAACAAGCTGAAAAATTTCGGCGATGTGCCCTGGTACGACAACCTGTTGAACTCCGACGATGAGATACTCTACAAACCGCGCGATTCCCGCAAGTTCGTAGTGGAAAAACTCATGGAAGACCTGGACAACGCCGTCAGCTACCTGCCCCTCAAAGGCTCGTGGAACGGACGGTTAAATAAAGAAGCCGCCATGATCCTCCAAGCGCGTATCGCCCTTTACGAAGGTACATGGGAAAAATATCACGCGGGAACGGCGTTCGGCGTGCAAGGCTCCGACGGCTCGGTCTTTATTAAGAAAGCGGCGGATGTGACCGATGCGCTCATCGCGCTGAACAGTTGCGCATTGGACAATGCCGGCGCCACAGACGGCTATTGGAAACTGTTCAATCAGAAATCCTACGCAAGCAGCAAGGAGGTTGTGTTCTGGAGGCAATACAACTATTCGCTGGGGCTTGCCCACGGCTGGGGAAAATACAGCGCATACGGCGCGTTGACGGGCCTGAGCAAAACGATGGTCGATTCCTATCTCTGCACCGACGGAAAGCCGATCAACGAAAGCTCCCTCTATCAGGGAGACGACGACCTGCCGACAGTGGTGGCCAACCGCGACCCGCGCCTCAATCAGACGATCTATGTCAATGACAACAAACACATACAGTTCAACGAAACGGGCGGGGATCAGATGTTCACCTATCCCGCATTCGATGCGAACGACAAGCTGTGCGTAACCGGCTACCAGCTGTACAAGGGACATCTTCCGACCACCTCATCGAACATGGCCACCAACAACCACGAAGCGGCGATGATCTATTTCCGCTACGGCGAAGCCTTGCTGATCAACGCCGAAGCCAAAGCCGAACTGGGAACCCTCACGCAAGCGGACCTGGACAAGACCGTCAACAAACTGCGCGAGCGCGTCGGGATGCCCCCGATGGTGATAACGGAAGTAAACGCGTTTACCTATCCCGACGGCAAAGAATTTCCGGCGCTGTCGAATCTCATCAATGAAATCCGCCGCGAGCGGAAAGTCGAGCTGGCAGCCGAAGGCTTCCGCGTGGATGACATTTTCCGCTGGGCCGCCGCCGGCATCCTGATTAAAGGATACTTGCCCAAGGGCGCCAAGCTGGCTCAATGGCAAGGAACGCTCAATCCTGCTCCGTCAGCGAACTTCGGACAGGCCGTAGCCGCTCTCAACGTCGATGCGAACGGATATATCTCCCCGTACGCCAAACAAGACCCCGTAAAGAACACCGGTTATAATTTCAACGTAACCCGCGATTATTTACGGCCGTTGCCCACCGAAGCGCTCCGTATCAATCCGGATTTGAAGCCGCAGAATCCGGGTTGGGAATAAAACGGGATGAAAACGTGAAAAATAAACCGTGATTAAAGGATGCTGTCTGCGGACAGCATCCTTTTTTTGTCGCCGGGCTTTTTTAATTTTAAAAAAGGACGGATATTTCGTCGCCGGGCTTTTTTAATTTTAAAAAAAGACAGATATTTCGTCGCAGAGCTTTTTTAATTTTAAAAAA
>JAIRNG010000122.1 GCA_031258135.1 Mediterranea sp. (in: CFB group bacteria) | reverse complement strand
CCGAAAAATTTCCGCGGAGCTTTTCCTTAAGGTTTTTTAACGGAAAATTTTTTTTGGAGCTTTTTCCCGAGGGAATTTTCTCCAAAAATTTTTTTTGGAGCTTTTTCCCAAAGGAATTTTCTCCAAAAAATTTTTTTGGAGCTTTTTCCTTAAGGCTTTTTAACGAACGACTTGTTCCGGAGCTTTTTCCCGAAGGAGTTTCCTCCAAAAAATTTTTTTGGAACTTTTTCCTTAGGCTTTTTAACGAACGGCTTGCGCCGGAGGCCGGCTCATTTTTTTTTACCCTGTCGTTTTTTTTTTGAGAAAATCGCAGTGCGATACGCTGGTCGACATCCGCGGCGAAGAAAAGGAATACCGGAAAAAACTCGGAACGGCCTCCAAAGCCCGCACGGCGCTGGAGAAACAGTACCGCTTCATCTTTAAGAGCATCCTGCCGGCCATCTATTACAACACCACCGACACCACCGTGAAAAATAACCTGGTAGCCATACTGGACCACATCAACGCCACGCTTGACTCCTTCCGTCACCTCACCGGTGAAAACTCAGGCAGCGGCAACGATGACTACGGCGACCCCAACAAACCCGACATGCAACCCGCAGACCCACCCAACGGCGGAACGTACATCGACCCGAACGCGTAGTAAATTGAAAATTGAAAATTGAAAATTGAAAATTTCCCTGCGGCGTAAAGGTTGAAACGCAGATTAACGCAGATTTCCGCAGATTATAATTATAAAATTAAAAATCTGCGGAAATCTGCGTTAATCTGCGTTTCAATTTCCTTGCGTTAATCTGCGTTTCAATTTCCTTGCGTTAATCTGCGTTTTTCTTTCCTTCGCCGTTATAGCTGGAGAGCTTTAAGCTAACCTCCTGCGTAATCTGTATCTCCATATCAGAGGTAACCAGAATTAGCTTTATAGAGTCCGGATCAAGTTCTTCAATTGTACAGCTATACTGTTTTTGACTTTTTCGATGTGCATCCGGACATGTGTCATTGTATCCGGCAGGCTGTCTATCCTTCGCTGTCTTTGTAGCGACAACGATTTCCTCTACCGCTACAGGTTCCGTATCCAAAGAATTTTCAACTGCAACTTCAGGAATAGTGTCCCTGGAAGCAGGCACCCAATGAACCACCTCTTCCTCAGAACTACAACCACGACAGCCGATAAGGGTAGAGAATAACACAGTAACCATAACTGTGAAAAACACGGCTATGGTTACTTTACAGATTTGAGTTAAATAATGCATGTGAATAATACACAGATAAGATTATAATCCGTTCTTCAATTGCGCCAATGCACGACGCGCTTCTTCAACTCCATTGGCCGCAGCCATCTGAAGATAAACTTCGGCTTTGTCGTGGTTGCCTTCCAACATATACAAGACACCCAGATTGTTGAACGCTGCCGGATTGGCTGAGAATTGTTCCAGATATCTGCGTGCACGCTGAGTATCTTTCTTTACTAAGGCTACAGCCGCCGCATTGATATTTGCTTCCGCATTATTCGGGAACAGACGCGCCGAAAGGTCAAGCATATCGTTGTATTCTATTGATCCGCGCGGATAACTGTTAGCCACAGTAAAGAATTCCGCTACAGTCAGGGAACTTGAACCGATAGCCAACATGTTACGGCTATCTTCGAGGCCCATCGGAGCGCGTGTATATGCAATTTCATAGTTCACACGGGGTACCTGCGGGAAGATACGATCACGAAGGTATCTGTAAGGAACACCATCGGCAAACTGCATCAGCATGCGCTCACGTCCCTCTGTGATATCAACGGAACTGATCACATCCAACACCGCTTCACGGAATACCATATCCGTACGTCTGACCAACGAAGCGATTGAATCCCAATCTTCCGGTATCCAGTTTACTTCCAATGGAGCTTTAGCGGATACACGGTATTCGCGTAAATAATCCTTCAATGCCAGAGCGCGGATTGAGGCTTCACGCTCATTTGCGCGATGGTTACCGATAGGAGCTCCATAACCCGTAATATGTACATAGGAAAGCTCATTACCAACTTGCGATTGAACCGCACTGATCAAATCACGCAGACGGTAATAGATTTCATAATGTTGCTTTCTTAAAGCGTTTTTCTTCAAATCATTTGAAATTTCGAAGGGGAAAGTCCCACGTAAGTAATACAACTTGCTGGCTTCTTCAACAGGAGCTACAATGTTTACCAGTGACAAATAACGTGAATCAACCCCGGGAGCGACACGAGGCGCATCCTCCTGAGGAATAGTTATTCCATCCGCGATTTTATCTTCATAAACCGCAGCCTGTTTTCCATTACAAGCACACTCCTCAACACGTAAAAAGAGTACGCTTTCTTCCATCCAATCCCTGTAAGGCACTAATACCTTATAAGTGAAAGAACGGGCGTTTTTCTTATCATCACGGATAACTACCGAAGGAGATACAAAGTCACGGGACTTTTTCTCGCTCACATTCATCTCGCGGTTATAAACTTTATGCATCTCAGCGCCATTAATCAGCACCGATGGCAAAGATAGACTATACGAAGGATTCCGTAACATCGGAACCAACGTCAATGACTCATTTGAAGGGAGACGGAGCGCTTCGTAGTTTATGTCCATCTCTACCTGCAACTGATTTTCAACCAAAGAAAAGCGTTGACGGGCAACATAAATCTGACCCTTATAAGCTTCTTGCGCTGTCACATACAGAACAGGGACCTGAAGCATGAAAAATAAACAGGTAAACAGTTTTTTCATTTTAGTATTGTATTATTGCACATTTATCTTAATTACAAAGGATTAGCTCCTTTTTATTATCGTGTTACAAACGACAACAGGCTTATGCTATCCAACCCCACGAAAGCAAAAATCCTATTCCCGTTCTTATGCTTTTCAATTTAACATAACAAATATCCGCCAAAAAGAATAAATAACAACCGGTTATTCCATACTTCCATAACAGAACTCATCAAAACTAAAAAAACTTCCCGGCTAAACAAACCACATTTATCAATCCGCTTCAATCAGTAATACAGTATTTTCTGTACATAAATACGTCAACATATTACTTATCATACCTTACTCTCACAGTTGTCAGAAAGCATTTTTCGTTTTATTGTTGCAAAAATGGATATTTCATCGCAATTTACCAAACATTTGGAACTATTTTTTAGACCAAAAATCTTTTATTTTTTACGACTACGCCTGGGCGTCATACTGTCTTCTTAAGAAAATTCTTTAATTAACGATGTAGCCGCTTCACTTCCGACTTGCCTTTTGTCAGTAAGCTGACCACAACCATAGCCGCGATGGACAACGGAAGAGCAAACATAATCGGATCAATCATGGGGAAAGGATAGCTCTCAATCAACACGTTCTTTCCGAACAACGCTTTGCAGACTCCTATGGCTGCGGCTTCTTTCTCGTGCAGGAATACCAAGGCAAAGACGCTGGCAAGCGCTCCTGTCCAAAGACTGGCTAAAGCTCCCTGGCGGGTAGCCCGTTCCCAATACAGCGCACAGAAATAAGCAGGAAGGAAAGAAGAAGCGCAGACTCCCATAAACATTGCCGTTCCACGGGCAATGATATCGTTAGGCAGCATATAACAGATCATATAGCTAACCAGTATAGCAAAAAATATCCCTGTCCTGATCACATTGGTCAAACGGCCTGAATGTGGTTTGTATGTACCATAAATATCCGAACCGGCCGACGTTCCCATTGTGTGAAACTGTGAACTGAGCGTAGACATACTTGCCGAAAGGATACAAAGCATAAAGATAGCAGAGAACCATTCAGACATGGATTTAGTAATAAAGTAAGGTATAATTTTATCTATGTCGTTCACGACTTCAGTCGCTACAGCCCCTTCTGTCTGCAAAAAGAAGATATTGCTCAAAGCCCCTATATGATAGATCGCCCCGACAGTTATCAATATGAATAAGCAACCTATAAACACCCCACGATTAAGTTGCTTGCTACTCTTAACGGTCATAAAGCGTACCACCAGCTGGGGTTGAGCCAGACAGCCAAGCCCTACACCCATGATCAGGGAAGTAACCAATGTAAACCATTGAGGAGAACCTGTAACCGGCATGCGTGTCCAGCCCTGATGACCTAATTCCCTGAATTTCCCGGGGACAAGCGGGGCCATCTCCGTCAGTTTTTCATTAGCCTCGGTAAAGCCCATTCCAATGACTTTATAAAACCAAAAGAGCAGGAATAGCATACATAAAAACATGATCACCGCCTGCATGGCATCGGTATACATTACAGCCTTCATTCCGCCGGCAATAACATAAGCCGCCACAACAAGGGTAAATATCAATAGGGCGATATTAAAATCTATCCGGAAGATCTGTTCTATAAAAACAGCGCCGCCTTTCATGACCACAGCAGCATAAAGCGGCATGCCTAAGAAAATGACGGCAGCAACAAATATCTGAATAGTACGCGAACGATAGTAACGTCCCAGCAATTGAGGAAATGTTCCCACATTCAGTTCCGCCCCCAACCGGCGGGTACGTAAACCGAAGAAGATAAAGGCGATAACCACACCAATAAACATGTTGAGGAAACAGAGCCATTGGATGCCCATCCCGAAAGCGGCAGAAACACCTCCAAAGCCTACGATTGCGGAAGCAGAGATAAATGCCGCCCCGTAAGACAATGCCATCACAATAGGATTCATACTACGACCTCCAACCAGATAGTCACTGGATGAGGTTGTTTTCCGGTATCCTAAAAAGCCTAAGAAAGCGGTGAGCAGCAGGTAGGCTACTACAATCAATCCAAGAATAAATGTACTCATTGCGATTCGTCTTTATCGTTATCTTTATTCCAATACCGGATGCCATACCAGGCGGCAAAAAGCACACATACCACAAAAAGCAGATAGGGTAAACAGATCAATGGATCTTCTATTCCAAACATTTCGTTTCAGTTTTTAATTAAAAGATGAAACAAAAGTAAGAAATTAATTGAATACAAAGAAAAAAGATAGAAATTATCGGCTAACTAAAACAAATCCAACTTGTTTTTCTTGGCTTCTTCCAGGGAAACGACCTTTTGCCCGGTTACGTCTTTTCCTTCCCTGAGTTGCTGATATTCTTTATTCAGCGCCTCTTCCAATTCGTTTTTAAGTTCCGGATTCATCAAGCGGGCGGCAACGCCGGCATTTTGTGAAGCATCCTTCAGATGGATAACGGGAGCATGATAGACGGAAGCGATTTTGAGCGCCGTGTGCAGTTTGGAAGTAGTGGCGCCACCCACAAGTAACGGTATATGTAAACCCGCTTTTTGAAGTTCAACAGCCACATGTACCATTTCTTCGAGTGATGGAGTGATCAAACCGCTCAAGCCAATCATATCGACGTTATAATCAATGGCTTGCTGAACAATGGTTTCCGCAGGCACCATAACGCCGAGGTCAATGATCTCATAGCCATTACAAGCCATAACTACCGAAACGATGTTTTTACCGATATCGTGTACATCACCCTTTACTGTAGCCAGAAGTACTTTTCCGGCAGACGCACTACCCTCTTGCTTTTCCGATTCAATGACGGGTTGCAGGATAGCTACGGCTTTCTTCATCGTACGGGCTGTCTTCACTACCTGCGGCAGGAACATCTTGCCATCGCCGAACAACTCACCCACTTTATTCATTCCGCCCATTAACGGGCCTTCAATAATATCTACAGCCTTTTTGTATAATGAAAGCGCCTCTTTCAGGTCTGCTTCCAGAAAATCGCCTACGCCTTTAATCAAAGCATATTGCAAACGCTCTTCCACGCTACCCTGGCGCCAGGTGTCCTGCGCCGCTGTTTGCGATTGGGGCTGATTCGCCGCCATATACTTTAAGGTTTCGGCAAGTTCAATCAAACGTTCGGCGGCATCGGAACGACGGTTCAGTACCACATCTTCAATCTTTTCCAGCACGTTTTCCGGTATATCGGTGTACAGAACGGAAGTCGCCGGATTCACGATTCCCATATCCAGACCTTGCTTAATGGCGTGATAAAGAAATACGGCATGCATAGCCTCACGTATATAGTCGTTGCCACGGAATGAAAAAGACAGATTACTGATGCCGCCGCTGATGGATGCGCCGGGCAAATGCCGCTTGATCCACCCTACCGTATGTATAAAGTCCACCGCATAGTTGTTGTGTTCTTCAATACCCGTAGCAATGGCCAGCACGTTGGGGTCGAATATGATGTCGTGAGGGTCAAAGCCAACTTCGTTTACCAGCAACCGATATGCTCTTTCACATATTCCGGTCCTACGTTCAAACGTGTCCGCCTGGCCTTTTTCATCAAAAGCCATGACAACGACTGCCGCTCCATAGCGATTGATCGTACGGGCATATTCAAGGAATTTCTCTTCTCCTTCTTTTAAGGAGATAGAATTTATAATCGGTTTGCCCTGAACGCATTTCAATCCGGCAAGCAATACTTCCCATTTCGAGGAGTCTATCATGACCGGCACACGGGCTATTTCGGGTTCGGAAGCAATCAGGTTAAGGAAAGTGGTCATTTCTTCTTTGGCATCCAGCAAGCCATCGTCCATATTGATGTCAATTACCAGTGCGCCATCTTCTATCTGCTTGCGGGCGATGCTTAACGCTTCATCATACTTCTTCTCCTGTATCAGCCGTAAGAATTTACGGGAACCGGCCACGTTGCATCGTTCGCCGATGTTCACAAAATTCATCTCCGGTCTGACTTCCAGTAATTCCAGGCCGGAAAGCCACAGACATTCGGGCCTGGGAACGGGTTCATGCGGCTTGGCGCCTTGTACCAAAGCCGGGTATTCGGCAATGTATTCATCTGTCGTACCACAACATCCCCCGATAATATTGACCAGTCCCTCATCAATATACTCTTTTACCTGTGCGGCCATCTCTGCCGGAGTCTGGTCATATTGCCCCAGACTGTTGGGCAATCCGGCATTGGGATAGGCGCTGATATAATAAGGTGCACGGGAAGCCAGTTGTCTCAGAAAGGGTTTCAACTGACGGGCGCCAAAAGAACAGTTCAACCCGACAGAGTATATATCCGCATGCCCGACGGAAGCCAGAAACGCCTCCAGCGTTTGCCCCGAAAGCGTACGCCCACCCGTATCGGACACGGTTATCGAAAGCATTAAAGGAACCTTCACGCCGGTAGTGTCCATGGCTTGCCGTGCAGCAAAGATAGCGGCCTTTGCATTCAGGGAATCAAATATGGTTTCTATCAGGATGGCATCTACCCCGGCGGTCAAAAGCGTCTCCATCTGATCCTGATAGGCAACGACCAACCCATCATAAGTAACGGAGCGAAACGCCGGGTTATTCACGTCGGGCGACATGGATGCCGTTTTATTGGTCGGGCCGACAGAACCGGCGACAAACCGGGGTTTAGCAGGATTCTTGCGGGTATACTCGTCAGCCACTTCGCGCGCCAGCTTCACCGCTGCCTGATTTATTTCACGCACATAATCCTGCACATGATAATCAGCCATCGAAATAGTTGTGGAGTTGAATGTATTGGTTTCAATAATATCAGCCCCTGCTTCGAGGTATTTACGATGGATGTCCCGTATCACGTCCGGGCGGGTCAGACACAGCAGGTCATTATTCCCTTTCATCTGCCCGGGAATGGCTGCAAACCGGTCATTACGGAAGTCTTCTTCCGCCAGGTTATAGTGTTGGATCATGGTACCCATGGCGCCATCCAGAATCAGAATACGTGAAGCCTCACCCCGTGGCTCAACAGCCCTATAGCCCAACAGCCCAACAGCCTCACCCCGGCCCTCTCCAAAGGAGAGGGAGAAGGAAGTTACTTCTTTTTGCTTTTCCACTTGCTTTTCCATCTTGCTTTTCCATCTTGCTTTTCCATCTTGTATCTTTCTCTTTCTCCCTCTCCTTTGGAGAGGGCCGGGGTGAGGCTCAATAATTAATCTTACGTATCCTGTCCATATCGCGACGATCGTCTTTCTCTTTCAGCGACTCGCGTTTATCGTATTGCTTCTTGCCTTTAGCCAAAGCAATGACCACTTTAGCCAATCCTTTTTCGTTGATGAACATCCGAACAGGAACAATCGTAAAACCGGTCTCTTTGGTTCCGCGCTCCAGTTTCCTGATCTCTTTTTTGTTAAGCAGCAGCTTACGGTCTCTGCGCACCGGATGATTATTGTATGAACCGTAGAAATATTCGGAAATGTGCATGTTCTTCACCCAGATTTCGCCTCTCGACAAAAAACAATAGGTATCGACAAGGCCGGCTTTTCCCATACGGATGGATTTGATTTCCGTTCCGGTGAGCACAATCCCGGCAGTAAAGGTCTCAATGAACTCGTAATCGAAACTTGCGCGTTTATTTTTGATATGTACAGGAGGCTGTTTCATCTAAAAAAGGTTAGCTTAGTATAACAAGTAATTTACCGAAAATCATGCGAAGACCTGTTGGGCACACCAAAAGCAGCAAAGATACGATCAACGTATATTTCAAACGTTGACTCTCTTTGATGTTCATCAGAACGTCTACACCGACCCATACGACATATATTATATAGAATCGCAGAATCAAGGCAATAAGCCCGAACTCCGGCAATAAACCGGTCACTATATTGACCAGGAATGTAACTATCAGTGCATAACCGGTAAATTGCTGCACCAACGGCATATCGTCCGGCAGGCCAAACATCTTTATTCCCAATGCATTGATGATATATGCCGCCAGAAAGTATCCGCCAAATAAAGCTACCACCGTAACACAACAGTTCTTCATGGCAATCCGGAAACTTTCAGGGCCGCCCCACCCATTGGTAAATAAAGAACCAAGGAAAACAGCAAGAGCGCATAAACCAATCATAGGATAGACGAAAGTCGTAAACACCTTTTGCCTATCCTCTTCCAAACGAATTTCCTCCCAGGCCTTGGCCGGAGAGGAAATCAGTAATAATGCTATTCTAAAAATCTCTTTATAATTCAATTAAGGAAGCGCTATTTTTGAGGTATTCGACTTTAATTCGACTTCATCACCCGATGAATTAACTCCATCGGCAATCAACACGGCGTTATAATAGCCATTGCTATCCGGGATCAAAGCAGCAGGATAACTCTCTTTAATTTCTTCTTCGGAAGGCAATATATAGCTTAACGATTTCGCTGAATATGTACTCGTCTCTTCTACTTCTTTAGTAAACGCCAATTTAAAATAAATGGTATTGTCCTCTATTCTATCAATATACAAGCTGAAATCATCAGGTGAATCTACGGTGTATGAATAATATGCCGCAGCTACATTCAAATATCCATTAGCAGACCAAATGTCTTGGGATATTGCCAAAAGCCGGGTCGCTGTTTCCACAAGCCCATCTGACATATCTCTTACATAAAGAATATCATAATAATCCACAAAACTGACTCTTGCAGATGAATTAGAAGAAAGTTTTTCACCTTCAAGCAATTTAAATGCAATATAAGCGCGTTTCGGGATAGAACCATCCAATGTCATTTGTGATGCGTTTTGAGGAACCAGTTCATAGCCATCGTCTGTAGTCAGAGAAGTTATAATCCCCATTGATGTATTAATCGTCACATAGGCATAGTTCACATCATCACGATCCGAATTCAAACAAGAAGTAAACGTAGTTCCCATCACGACAGCCAGCATGGC
This sequence comes from Mediterranea sp. (in: CFB group bacteria), assembly GCA_031258135.1. GTDB lineage: Bacteria > Bacteroidota > Bacteroidia > Bacteroidales > Bacteroidaceae > Bacteroides. Next base: position 2,518 of record JAIRNG010000122.1, on the reverse strand, counting down.
CGCCAAAGCAATTTTCATGTGTTTCATATTTCTTCTTTTTTTTATGTATGTTTTGAATATGCAAATATAGGAAAACGAAGAGAGAAACACACTTTGGTCTCTCTTTTTTTATCCGGTTTAATAGATAAATGCAAAGGAGATTCAATTATTGCACATATCCCTTAGATTATTTTTGCAAAAAGTCCGGGATGCTTGTCCACATACTCCGCGACCCGGGCGGTAACCAACTCTTCCATCTCAAAAAAAGTTTCTTCTATTTCATCAAACGCCTCAAACTGTTCGTACATGGCCATAAATTCATCGTCCGTGCGTTCCTTCTCCAGCTCCGCACGATTGGCATCATAGATTTCTTTTGCCTTATAAACCAGTTTGGAGAACTCCTTCGCTCCCCACAGCCGCATGGCTTTTGCAAAAGGATTATCGAAGATGTACGCCCCATATCCGTTTTGAATGAGTTGGCAAAATCCGCCGGTCAATATCTCGTCCCTGAAAATCCGATAAGAGAGCAGAGCATGTTGTTCACCCGTCAGCAACCCCATATTCTCAGCGTTCAATCCACCACCAAGCGCTTCCAGATATTTATCCGTAAAGACCTGTATGAACTCATCCATTCCCTCTTCCGCCGCTTTCCGCAAGGCCGGCTCTTTTATTTCAATCATAAGTATAGCAGTAAAATAAAAGCAAAGATAGCGATCTTCTTTCAACTCGTCAATAATATATAATTCAAACGATATATTTTCAAAATTCCATTGTGAATACTCTACTTTTTAATAGATTTACCACCGTCATAACTAAAGGTTGGGTAATAAAATGATAAAACTCATATTGGTTTCATTCGTCACATGTTTCTCCATACAGCTAAAGGCGCAATGCGAAGTGGAGAATAACAGTTTCCGGGAAGGTGAATACCTGGAATATGACCTGTATTTCAAATACGGACTTATATTTACCAAAGCGGGAATCTCTACGATGAACGTCGCCGATGTTCAGTACAAAAACAGGAACGCATATAAGATGACGCTCACGGCAAATTCTCTCGGAGCGGCAAAAGCCGTATTCTCCGTCTCGGATACACTGATATCCTATACGACCAAAGGCCTTGTTCCGTTAGCCTATCTGAAAGATGCATACGAAGGAGGCGATTACCGTACGGAAAGGGCTACCTACGATTACTCGAAAGGAAAAGTCAGACTGAGAAATATCAACAAGAAGAACGAATATCTACGCTATGACACCACACTCGTTTCCGACAACTGCATGTATGATATGCTGAGTATCGTGTACTACGCCCGCACACTGGACTACGGCAATATGAAAAAAGGAGATGAAGTGACCGTGCCTTTCCTGTCCGGACGGAAAAAGGTAAATATGACGATTGTACATCAGGGAGTGGAAAGCGTATCGGCAAACGACGGACGGAAATATAACTGCATAAAGTTATCCCTAACGATAAACGAAAGGGCTTTTGAAGATAAAAACGAGGCTATGAAAGTCTATATTACCGAAGACCCGAACCGCATACCCATACGCATCGACTCAAAACTGAAAGTCGGTTCGACCCGCGCCCTGCTAAGAAGCTACAAGGGACAAAGAAACTGAAAAAAGGAGTTAAAGGAGTTAGCGCTTCGCGCAGGAGGGAAGGAGTTAGAGGAAATCCGTGTTCATCCGCGTAATCCGTGTCCCTAAATAGTTTAAACACAGAGACACGGAGGTTTTAATTAGTTGAGAAGACGAGAGATGCACAGAGGCTTCGCTTTTATCAGTGCGCGAAACGCTAACTCCTTAACTCCTTTAACTCCTGCGCGAAGCGCTAACTCCTTCCCTCCTTTATTTATTGCATCAATTCGGCCAATTTAGCCCGCAGTTCCTCACCGCGCAATCCACGGGAGATGATCGTACCTTCACCATCAATCAGCACCACATGGGGAATACTGCGGATGGCATACAGATCAGCTCCTCTCGAACCCGAGTTCAGGCCGGACATCTGTGGCCAGGTCATACCGAGCTGTTCCAGGCCTTGCTTCCAGGATGCTGCATCTCCGTCCAGAGAGACGCCTACAATCTCAAAGTTTTTATCTCTATACTTTGCGTAAGTCTCAACCATTTCAGGCATTTCCTGACGGCAGGGGCCGCACCAGCTTGCCCAGAAGTCAACCAGCACCAGCTTGCCTTTGCCTGCATAGTCGGACAGCTTAACCGGACGGCCTTCGGGGTTTTTCATCTCAAAATCAACAAACTTCTGTCCGACGGCCGTTCCTTTGGCCGCCTCAAGCCCGGTCTTCAGCGCCACGATGGCCGGATCGTTCCGATACGGGGCGGAAAGGAGGGAAATGAGTTGCTCCACATCGTCATACTCCATATAATGATTGTAGGAGTTCAGCAGGAATGCACCCAGCGGAGTAGCGCTATTGGCGCGAACACTCTCTTTGATGACGGAAATAAGCTCGCTTTCCAGCGCTTCTATTTCCGCCTTATTAGCTTCCAGCGCTTCTTCTTCCGCCTTTTCATTTCCCGGCGC
>JAIRNG010000007.1 GCA_031258135.1 Mediterranea sp. (in: CFB group bacteria) | reverse complement strand
TCAGCAGTAGCGTATGACAAAGTCCGGCCGTGAAGCGTCCGTAGTTCTCGCTCTTGTAGGCGTATGTGTCGGGCAGTACGGTTACGGCCGCCTTGAGGTTGTCTTCGATGAAGGCGATCATGGCCGCTTCGCTCATCCGCGGAAGGATGATGGCTTCCTGCGCCTTCAGCAGTGTTTCCACGTCGGGAACGATCAGCGGGCCGTGGTAGTCGTACAACATGTAGCCCAGGAAGGCCAACCCGCATTGCGCTTCGGCAATGTAACGGTTCTTCACCTCTTCGGCCAAGTCCATCGCCTTGATACGTTCGATGGTCATGATCATCTTGGAGAAGTAGCCCGGATATCCCTTGTCATAATTCATGGTTGCACCGTATTGGATGCTCGGCGTTACTTGCCCGAATCCAAGCGGCCCCCAACTCAGTCCTGGGAATCCCCAAGCACACATGCCATAGTCAGAACCTACATCGGACAGAATTTGCATGCCATTGGCGCGATTAAATATCCCGTCGTAACCATTCATGCGGAAGGGTGCGTATACATTACCCGTCAGCAAGTCCTCAGCGTCTCGCTGGGTCCTGGGGTAAAGGTCGGGGCTGATTTCGCTGAACTGTTCCGATTCGAGCGCACAGCCTTGCAGGAGCGCCAGCATGGCGGTCAATCCTGCTATCATAAGATGTTTTATCTTCTTCATGTTCATATCTCCTTTGGTTAAAATGTGATGTCGATACCGATGTTAAATCCCGTCACGCTGGGATGCGCATGGCTGTAGCCATCGTCCGGGTCGGTTTCCGGGTCGATACCCGTCCAGTTGGTCAGCAGGAAGGGGTTGTTCACGTCCGCATAGACGCGCGCGTTGCTAATGCCGGCCTTGGGCAGCTTGAACGAGTAGCCGACTGTGATGTTGCGGCAGCGCAGGTAGCTGATCTTCTTGTACCAGTAGTCCGTGCCGTAAGGCAGCGAGTTGGATACGGCCACGACGCTCGGTAAATAGGCCGACCGGTTGCTGTGCGACCATTGGTTGAGCGAGCTGACGGCCGCGTTGTAGATCACCGAGTTACCCGATACGCCGCCCGACCACGCTTCGTAGTAGCTCTGTCCGCGCCAGCGGTTCAGTTCACCGTAGAGGTAGATGTTGAAGTCGAAGTTCCTGTAGCGCAGCGTGTTGTTGAAACCGAAGATGAACTGCGGGTCTTTTGTGCCGAGAAGGTATACGTCGTTCTGGTCAAGCTTGTTGGCTATGCCTTCTTCATCGGCTATGTTCACCACCTTGATCTGTCCCGGGAGCAGGTTAGGCTGCCAGGCGGGCGCCTGCTCACCTGCTTTCATCAGTCCGTCGGACTTCAGCACGAAGATGTCGCGGATAGGATCGGTCACGCGCTGATAGACAGCCGGCGTCCAGTCCGGGTCGCGTTCTTTCCAGCGGTCTTCGTAGCGCTGCAGGGTGAAGTCGGTGTTCCAGGTGAAGTCGCGGGTCCGCACGTTCACCGTGTTCAGGGTAAATTCCACGCCCTGTCCCTGTGTCTTGCCGATGTTGGCCGCAACGCTCCTGACCTCGTTATAGAATGGCAGTTTTTTGCTGGAAAGCAAGTCCGAGATCACGCGGTTATAGTATTCGGCCGAGAGGTTGATGCGTCCGTCGAGGAAGCCCAGATCGAGGCCGATGTTAAACTCGGTGGTCGTCTCCCAGGTAATCTCCGGGTTGCCGAGCTTGGTTACACCCATGCCGCTGGTAATGTTGTTGTTGCCGTAAACGAACATGCCACTGGTTCCATACGCATCATATACCTTGTTGCCGATGTTGGAGTTACCGGTCTGTCCGTAGCTCACGCGCAGCTTACCGCTGGTGAGGGCTATCTTCCCCGTCACCGGCTTCACAAACTCCTCTTCCGTGAAACGCCATCCCAGGGATGCGGAAGGGAAATACCCCCAACGGTTGGCGGGCAGGAAGTCCGAGTCGCCGTCAGCGCGGAGGGTAGCCGTCAACAGATATCTGTCCATGAAGGAATAGTTGATACGTCCGAAGTAGGAACCCAGGGCGCTCTTGCTTGCCCACGAGCCTACGGAACGGTTCTCCAATTTGCCTGTACTTATATTATTATAGAGGTACGTATCGAGCGGGAAGTTCTTGCCTCCTGCGTTGAAGCCTTCGTTATTGAACTGCTGGTAGGAATATCCCACGAGCGCCGTCAGGTTGTGACTGCCGAACTGCTTGGCGTAGGTTGCGGTGAGTTCCATCAGGTAGTCGATATCGTCTTCCTGCTGGATGATGGCTTGTCCGTGGCTCGCCTTACCGATCTCGATATACGAGGGGAGATATTGCTTACGTTTGGAGTACTTCCTGTCCACGCCCAGGTTGGCTTTCAGCGTCAGTTCCTTGATGGGGTTCACTTCGATGTATGCTGAGCTGAGCAGACGGTCTTGCACGCTCTTGTCCGTAATCTCCAACAGCGATACCGGGTTGGGGAAGTCGCTCTTTATGGGGTCTACGGAGAGGTTGCCGTCCTTATCGTAGACGGGAATGGTGGGGGTGAAGCGCAGGGCTGCGCCCAATACTCCGGCGCCTTCGTTCTGGGTCTTGCCGAACGACGAGTTCTCGTAGCTGTTGCGGCTGAGGTTAAAGGAGAGGCCCGCCTTTACATAGTCCGATATCTTCTGGTCAAGGTTGACGACCGCCGTCAGACGGTCCATGCCGTTGTTCTTGATGATACCGCTCTGGTCGAAATAGTTCAACGAAGCGAAGTACTGCGTGTTTTCGCCACCGCCTGTCATGGAGACATTGTGCGTCTGTTGCATGCCGGTGCGGATCACTTCGTCTACCCAGTCGGTATTCGCCTTGCCGTTGGCCACCCATGCGTCATACGACTTGCGGTAGGTCGTGGTATTCATCGGATCGAAATCCGCCAAGGTCTTTCCGGTCGGCGTGCGGTAAGAGGAGTAGATGTCCAAGCCGTTTTCCGCCATGAACTTCTCTTTCAGGTCCGCTTCAAAGGATTGGAAGAACTGCTCGGTGTTCATCATCTTATAATCGTTCTTCAGGTTGGTCACGCCGAAGTTGCCCGAATAGTTCACCCGCAGTTTGTCACCTTTCTTGCCGCGCTTGGTGGTGACGATAATCACACCGTGACCGGCGCGCGAACCGTAGATAGCCGTAGCCGAGGCATCTTTCAGCACTTCGATGCTTTCGATGTCGTTGGGGTTGAGGCTACCCAGCACGTTGTCGGTGGTTCCGGCATCATAGTAGGTGCCGCCGATAGTGCCTGATGCGCCCTTGGAGGAGGTTACCGGAAACCCGTCGATGATAATCAGCGGATCGTTGCCGGCGCCCGTTGACGTTGCTCCGCGGATCCGGAACGTCGCTCCGCCTCCGACCTGTGCGCTCGACTGCGTTACCCGCAAACCTGCCGCTTTGCCTGCCAACGCATGGGTCACGGTAGAGAATGTAGTGATCGGCTCATCCGACAGTTTTACGGACGATACCGCACCGGTCAGGTCGCGCTTCTTCTGCGTACCGTAACCCACTACCACAACTTCGTCCAGGCTGGTAGTCTCTTCTTTCAACGTGATGTTGATAACGGACTGGTTCGCCACCGTCACCTGCACCGTAGTCATGCCTACGGACGAATACCGGATCACCGCTCTGGCAGGAACTTCCAACCGGTAAGCGCCGTTAAGGTCGGTAATCGTTCCTTTACCTGTTCCTTTAACAGCGACACTGGCGCCGATAATAGGTTCCCCTGCTTCGTCCTTAACCACACCTGTGATTACACGGGTTTGCGGGTTCGTCTTCTCGTCATTCAACACAATCTGCTTCCCTACTACGTTGTAGCTGACATCAGACCCGTTGAACAACTTGGTCAACACTGACGAGAGCGCTTCTCTCTCACTGTCCACGCTAACATTCCGGCTGACATCCACATTTTCCTTGTTATACAGAAAACGGTAGGAAGTCTGCTGCTCGATGGCGTTCAACACCCTCTCAAGCGCAACATCGTTTTGATGGATAGTTACCGTCTCCGACTGGGCATATAGCCACAATGGAGAAAAAAGGAAAATCAGGCAGGCTATGACAAGCCGGCCGATCTGTGGTTTGACAAAGCCGTACGACCCTTCAAACCGTTTTTCTACTGATAAATTCATATCTGATGAGGTATTAAATTACAAGGTTAAAACGTTTAACCCTATTACATAACGTACCAAAACAAAAATCCCACATAAAAAAAGAACGCTTTTTTTATGTGGGACTAATCAAACCGGCGAAACGCCCGATCACTCTCTGCGTAACACCTCTACCTCATTCCTGCTGAAAGTGCCGTCATCAAAGCGTATTCTCTTCTTCCATTTATAGGTTACGGGTACAGTCAGTTTCAACAGATTCAATATCTCATCGAACGATTCATCCTGAAATGTAGCCCGGTATGGCTGGCGGGATATGCCGCCGTCTTTCATTACAATATTAACGTTGAAAGCCCTCCCGATCCTTTTAAAGACCTCCGAAAGCGGTTCGCCTCTGAAAGCCAGAATACCGTCTTTCCACAGGCACCGCCAAGCAGCATCCGTTTCCGTCACGCTGTAAAATTCCGACAGATTGTTATAGACAATCCGCTGGTCGGGTGAAAGCCTTACGCTGCGCAACTTGTTGATGTTCACATCCAAAGCCCCCTCCAGCAGGGTGACGGACACGACAGTATCATTGGCATAGGCTTCGATGTTGAATTGCGTGCCGGTAGCCGTCACAACCATTTCTTTTATATTCACCACGAACGGATGTTCTTTGTCCGAATGTACACTGAAGAAAGCCTCTCCTGACAAATGCAGGTTACGCGACTTGCCTGAAAAGTTTACAGGATACCGCAACTTGCTCCCTGAATTAAGCCATACGGTGGAACCGTCCGGTAACTCTACTTTAGAGCATAAGCCGAAAGGAGAACTGATTTCCTGATAGGCCGTCCCGCTATCTGCGGAAACATTGCGGACATTCCATAAATAACCGGTTCCAAGCAGGACAGGCAGGAAAAGTACAGCGGCAATCCGTTGCCACCACAACATTATTTTTCTCCCTTTCCCTCTGCGCTTTTCCGTTCTGCGCATCACTTTCCGCAAGGCGCGCTCCACATCGACCTCTTCAGGTGCAAATGCCGGGGCCGATACTTGCCAGATATTCCTTAACTGTTCGAAATAAGCCTCGTTATCCACATTAGAATTGACCCACTGCATCAAACGGTTCCTCTCTTCTCCGGTCAGTTCTCCGGAAAAGTATTTGCCTGCAAGTTCATCTATTATGTACTGTTTCTCTTCCATTCCTTCTACCTTTTCTTTCTACCTTTTATATAAAGACGTTTCTCGACTTACGATCCACACCAGATTAAACATTATTAATGCACACACAGAGTGGCGAGCACCATCAGGAGGAAATCCTTCAGATATACCCTCAACAGTCCTATCGCTTTTCCGATACGTACTTCCACCGTTCGTTCCGACACATTGAGTTGCCGGGCAATCTCCTTATACTTCAGCCTCTCGAAGCGGTTCATGACAAACGCCTGCCTGCAAAGCTCCGGAAGGCGTTGCAACGCTTTTTCCAATTGGGCGTGCATATCGGAATAAAGGATGTATTTCTCCGTATCCATACTGCCGCAATCGGTAAAGGTCTCCATATATTTTTCATACTCATTGACACTCTGCTTATGCCGAAGTTCGTCTATGCAGGCATTCTGCACGGATCTGAGAAGGAAAGACTTCAAGGAGTCCTCAATATATATATATTCCCTATTTTCCCACAGCCGGACAAATATGTTCTGTACGATATCCTCGCAGCTAGCCCTATCGGGCAAAAAAGTACCTCCGAAAAAAATCAGGTCTTGGTAGTACTTTCGGAATAGGGAAGAAAAAGCGTTCCGGCTTCCTCTTCTAAGTTCTGCTAATAAAAGGCTGTCCGTATTCATACTATTGTCGGATTCGTTTGACAGCACATTCGATTTATTTATAATTTTACGACAAAAATATATAATATTTTATAATATAATGGTGTCACCATTAAAATAATGACAAACAACTGCAATTGCATAATTACAATTATGACATTTTCATCCTGAAAGAAGCCTTATATCGTGCCGTTACGTTGTTAGAGGGCATAAAGAAGCCCCGCATCTTTCTCACTCCAACCGGAGTGAACACGATAACGGGGCTTCAACTAAAACGGCAACGACCTACTCTCCCACTTTTACGCAGTACCATCGGCGCGACAAGGCTTAACTTCTCTGTTCGGAATGGGAAGAGGTGGAACCC